>JAUNOI010000111.1 GCA_030531165.1 Lachnospiraceae bacterium | reverse complement strand
TACCTCTTTTCTTTATAAGATTAATTATATATTATCTATTATTAATACTTTATCTAGAAATACATTAGTTTTTTATAATTTGTGATATACTTATGGTAAAATGAATTTTTCTTTTATAAAGTGAAATATATAAAAACCTAAAAATGTCAATTGAAACATGTTCATGTAGTATCTTGATATAGGGATGTTGCATAGATAGCTTCATTTTTAGAATTATACGTAAAAGTTTTAAAAACTATTGTTAGTTATATCTGCTTCATTATTACTTACATAGAAATAAGATTCAATTATATATAACATATGGATATGGAGAAGACAATGAACAAAAAAAGAACTAACAAGAGCAATAATAAGAAGTGAAAAAATAATAAATATAGTGACAAATCAATCAAACGAAATTAAGAATTTTACGAGAACCATTTTGAATGTTTGAGAAAATGATAGATGTATCAGGATTATCGCGGAAAATCAGGAAAAATATATCTTTACTTATATGATGAAAACATCAAATTCTGAATCTCTATCTAATATAAACGTAAAAATTTGGATAATGAATTATAATGGCTCCATGTCATAAAAGGTGACAGAGTCAAGCTATTATGGAAAGATGATATGCATGAATATGATTTTGGGATACTTAATTTGTTGCGTGATTCAGTTGATACATTTTCCTCAAGGAGTCTGTAGCTATGTAGCTTCCTTTAAAGAATTATAGTATTTTTTCTGTTTAACCATCGGAGGAAGACCTCCATTCGTAGAATAGATCCTTCGATTATTCCAGTAACTAATGAAGTATCTCCAGATAAGTACTCTGAGTTCTTCTGTGGTCATCTTTTCTGTATCATAGCGGCCATACAGCAGCTCGAATTTCATTCTGGCTCACATGCTTTCACAGCGGGCGTTATCGTGGCACCTCCCACCAGCACTGTTCATACTTTGTTGAATGCCATATTTGTGAACTGCGTCACGGTAAATCTGATTGGTATACTGGCTCCCTCTATCGCTATGGATGATTGCACTCATGAGGGTAGGATATGCTTTACAAGCATTCTCCAACGTTTCTACACATAAAAGAGCTTTCATGCTCGTATCCATCGCCATTCCGATCACACTGGAATCAAAACAGTCAAAAATAGTAGATACATAAAGTTTTCCGTCACTAGCTTTGATCTCTGTTATGTCTGTTACACACTTTGTCAGTGGTTCCGATGATCTGAAATCCCGTTTTAAAAGATCCTTCGATTTTCTCGCTTCACGGTCTGCCTTCGCAATTCCATTCGGTTTGCGCCTGGGATGATGGGTAAGCCCAATCTTTTCCATGATGCGGTAAATAGTACATTCACTTGGTATATCGACATTTTCAGGTTGTTTCAGGAGCAATACCTGATACATGCGGATCCGCCCATAGGTATCATTGCATTCGTCTTCTGCATGAATCTCCATCATAGCATCTGCCAGAGGCTGATACTTCCAAGGACGGTCTCTATTGGCAAGATATTGATAAAATCCCAGTCTGCTGACATGCAACATCCTACAATAAAAAGCAATTTTTCCTTTCAATCCGCCGTCTTTTGTTTTGAAGGCAATAAACTTCATTCTTTCGTTTTTGCTGACTTCAGACGGCTCGCAGCAAAAAAAGCGCTGGTTTCCTCCAGAAATTCATTTTCTTTCTTCAAACGGCGGATTTCTTTATCCTGCTCCTTAACCTGCTGACGGAGCCGGATGAGTTTTTCGTTAAACGTCATAGCACTCTGAGGGGGCTGCGAACCTGCTCCGAGATCGAGATTAGCGAGTTTGACTGCCTGTACTTTGTATTCATGATTATATTGCCTGTTTTCTGCCATTTTTGTTCACTCCTTATCCTCTCGATTATATATCAAATCCTTGAGAATGGGGTGTCAACTTTTTTATACTACATCACCTGACACAAAGTAGGCTTGTCGGTTACTTAAATTCTAAATATTTTTTCTTTAATAAAGCGCATCGACTCATCATATTCGGGAAGAAATCTAAATGTTTCAGAAAATATAATGTTTGGCAAAACAATACAAACTCCCCCTCGATACATAAGTTCATTTAATCCATCCACATGTATTCTCGTACATATGTAATTTGTTATCAAACACCCAACCGCCGTTATTATTGCAAAAATACAGAGTCTTACTATATATCTGCTCCATTTTTGCTCTGTAAAATAGTGTTGAAACAGTATTCCAGAACTCCACTTTGTATTAATCACTACCTGGCAAAATATTGTGGATAACATGACTCCTAAAATCCCCCAATGCCTCACCAATAAAATATTCAATACTAAATTAACTGTTGCTTCCAATATCGGAGTGTATTTCTTATAATTCCAAAGCCCCGCTGCTTGCCGATATACAAAACAAAGGTTCCCCATCATATCTGTGAAAAAATAGATACAACATACTACCACTACACTAAAATCCAACATCATTTTCTCCCCCACCCATAATTTCATGAATGGCTGATACAAACAATACATACATACTGTACACCAACCTGCAATCCACATAAAAATTAGTTGAAATTTTAAAAAGTCATGATAATTTTTATCCTGTGACTCCACAGCCATTGAATTTCCCACACTAGCCATAGTGCTCGTAGAAAAAAGAAGAACAAAACTGCTTACCGCTGTCACTATATAATAATAATTCTGATATTTACCCAAAACTATCAATCCTAAAAAAGCAGAAATTACAATGCTGTCAAATGAATTGCGAAAAATATAACATACTTTTCCTACAAACAAGCCTGAAATCTTCTCTTTAATTCTCCTCATTTCTTCAGAAGATACCTTTCCCAAGCAGGTATACTCAGGATATTTTTTTCGGCTTATGTATTCTATCACTAAGTTGCTCACTACAGAAAATATCGGCGCTAAAATACAATATATATAATAATTTCTCCATAATACCAAAATCCAAATCTGTATTGCACATTTCAGGATACTCAATACAGTATTATATATATTTAATAAATCGGACCTTTGGCATGCATTCAAAAGAGATCTCTTATGGGCAAAAAAGAAATAGCCAATAACCGCATTCAACAGGTTAATGATATATAAAATAAAAATATCAATATCATCCGGTATCTCCCCATTTATCATATAGGGTAAAAAATGCATGAAAAGGATTCCCATAACAGAAATCACAATTCCAATAATCCGATATACCTTTTTATACAAATTCAGTAATGCACATACTTTCTTCACATCTCTTTCTGCAATAGGCTTGTACATGCTAAAAACAATCGATTCCCCAACTCCCAGTTCTGCAAGGCTCAATACCTGTAGGACAGAGCTAAAGAGTCCGTTGAGTCCCAAATACAGAGAACCCATGCAATAAATAATTATCGTTCGCGTAAGAAATGGAATGAATAGATTTACAATTTTCTGAATAATTCCGGAAAATATAATTCGTTTGACATTTTTCGTTCTTGATGTTTCCATAAACCTTATCTTTCCTTTCGCTTCGCTCAAGGCATAAACAAATGGACCTTGCTGTCCACAAAATGTTATTGTTGCAATCATCATAACTATCTTGGAAATGACATTCCTGTGGCCTTACTCATCCCAAATATGTTAAAGCCCTAGCGAAGCACAACGATAACTAACCGTTTCTCTTACTTTATATTTTCAAAATTCTCTTAACGCACATATAACATTTTGTCACAACACCATATAGTCTTATATTTTTGAGGAATAAAATGCAACTCAATCTAAACCGCCATGAAATACTCTCTCTGCATACCTGCATGATCAATGAGTCCATTCTTCCTTTTAATTCATTAAAGCGTAGTACCTCTTCTGTATTTTTACCGGAATTTAATGCTAATTGTGCGAGCACACTAGACATCCTCGCCATATCTCTAGCCAAAGTTTTTTCCGCAAATTTCTGATTCTTTTTTTTCCATAGCCGATCTGCTCTTTCCATTAAAACTTCAATTTTGTCTATTTTAGAATTTAAAGTTAGATTAGCCATAATACTATTCTGGTGACTTCGATACATGTATAATACTTCTTTAATAAGCACAATACTTTTACATTTCTCCACCAATAAATCAATAATATATTCATCCTCAAAAATTATTCCCTTTTTGTAACGAACACCTTCAAATAATTCCCTTTTGTATAACTTATTCCAAGCAACTACACACAAAACATTATATCCACCATACATTTCTTCCCAGAACTTTTCTGTAGTCCATATCTCAACCCCCCAAGTACA
>JAUNOI010000110.1:1799-4309 GCA_030531165.1 Lachnospiraceae bacterium | reverse complement strand
GATCGTACATATTGTTTTCAGCCCGACTGGCGGAACACAGCGGGTAGTAGATACAATAACAGCGGAGTGGGAAAATAATATCCGTAAAGTTGACCTGACAAATGCCCAAACGGATTATGCTGCTCTCAGTTTGGAAAAAGGTGATGTTGCGGTGATTGCTGTTCCTTCTTATGGCGGCCGGGTTCCGGCTCTTGCGGCCCAAAGAATCGCAAAAATTCAGGGTAATCAGGCACAATGTGTTATTGTTTGCGTATATGGAAATCGTGCATATGAAGATACGCTTATTGAATTAAATGATATCGCTAAGCAGAGCAATTTCAAAGTAGTTGCTGCTATTTCTGCAATTGCAGAGCACTCGATTATGCATCAGTATGCAACGGGTAGACCTGACCAGCAGGACAAGGAGGAGCTGCGTCATTTTGCAAGAAAAATTTATAAAAAAATAAATAGCAGCTCTGCATGTACTTCTGTTACTCAGATACCGGGCAATCATCCTTATAAAAAAGCCGGAGGAGCAAGTTTAGTTCCAAAAGCCGATAAGAATTGCATCGATTGCGGACTTTGTGCTGAGCATTGTCCGGCACAGGCGATCAGCCGGGATAATATCAAAACTGCGGACAGTAAAAAGTGTATTTCCTGTATGCGTTGCGTCGCACAATGTCCACAGTCAGCCCGCAAGGTGAATGATAAGATGGTTTCGATTGTTGCATTGGCAATTAAAAAGGCGTGTTCAGAAAGAAAAAGCAATGAGCTGTACATCTGATGCGTATTTATGAACAATGGAAACAGATTTCTGAATGAAATGTATAAACAAAATAGAAGCATATTGTTAAGACCAATCTAAAATGAGTAGATTGGTCTTTTTTTAATATTATGCGAAGTCAGTATTTGTTGATTCACTCCAATTATTGTCGACAATGAATATGGATATAAAACAATTAACAAAATTTGACGCGCAAATTTGTATATATTGTACAAAAATGTCTCTTTGACTCAGGTTTTACTTGACGACATTATCGAACGCGTTTATAATTATCGCATAAAGCAAACAGAAGAAAGGAGAAATGAATGTTACAGTTAACGGATAAATTAAAAAAGTTGGAACAAAGGCTATTTAATGTTGAATATTATGATCCTGGAAAATGGTATTTCGCCGATACCAATATTCTCGATATTGAAGGTAACGAGTATATGCGCAAAGAACCTATGGTAGTGCGTAAAGCATATGCGCATCAGCACATTTGTCATAATTTACCAATTATTATTAAACCTGATGAGTTAATTGTTGGATGTCCAAATCAAAATAGTGTCGGATGGGGAAGTACAATTCCAAAATATTTTGATAAAGACGAAGAAGAATTGGCGGAAAAATACGAATTGAATGAGTGTTCTATTTGGGGGCATCATCCACCGGCATTTGATAAAATTATTGATTATGGTGTTATAGGAGTAAAAGCAGAGGTTGAGCAGGCTTTAAAGGAACAGTTAGAAAAAGAAGAGCCTGATCAGGTGGCAATCGATGAATATCGCGCAATGTTAATTGCATTGGATGGACTGGTAGATTATGCAAGAAGATATTCTGATGAGGCATTAAGAATGGCATGCGAATGTACGGACGAAGAGCGGAAGGAAGAACTACTGGAAATTTATAGAGTATGTAAGCATGTACCTTTCAATCCAGCCAGAACGTTGCAGGAAGCAACACAGTCCTATTGGTTTACATATTCCGTAGTGAATAGTGGAGGAGAATTCATTCCTCTTGGGCGTGCAGATCAATACTTGTATCCGTATTACCAGAAAGATATTGATGCTGGAAGAATAACGGAAGAAGAGGCAATCAATATTATTGGAAGTTTCCTTGTAAAGTGCAATGAGAGAATTATAATTGATACGAAAAAAGCAGAAAATCATTATAACTTTGGCCTTTTTTCACAAGGACGCATTTATGATGAAGAAGAGGCTGAAGCAAATATTAATGGTACCGGAGGGTTTGCACAAAGAGGACTGCCTTGGCAGGAAAATGAAGATATTGATAGTGAGGCAAACTTTAATTATGGACAATCGGGAAATGATTGGCTGATGAATTGCATAGTTGGAGGAGTTCATTCAGATGGTACGGATGCGACAAATCGTATTTCCTATATGTTCGTTGAAATTATGGATGCCATGAACTTGTTGATGCCAACTCTTGGCGCAAGAGTGCATGAAGATACACCGGAAAGCTTTTTAAAACTGTTGGCGGAAGTTCTTAGATATGGTCAGGGAGAGCCAATTATCTATAATGATAGGACGATTATTCCGGGATTTGTAGAATTAGGAATTCCAATAGAAGAGGCCAGAGACTATTGCAGCGATGGATGCTGGGAGACGTTATTACCAGGTAAAAGTCATTTTAGTTATGCACATGTTATGAATCTGCAATGTCTTGAATGGACTTTAAACCGGGGAGTTACCGTAAAAACAGGAGCTAAAGAAGGACTTGATACCGGAGATCCATTAAAATTTAAAAC
>JAUNOI010000110.1:0-1789 GCA_030531165.1 Lachnospiraceae bacterium | reverse complement strand
ATATAATGCATATAAAGTACAGATGTTTGATAAGATCAATTTCCAATGTGCAAGACGACTTGAAAATCTTGGATTATCTTTTATGATTGCTCCAGATCCGTTGTTCTCATCCATTACAAGAGATTGTGTGAAAAATGGTCGTGATATCAGTCAGGATGGAGCAAGATATATTTTCCATATGATTCTGGTTACAGGATTAGCGGATACGGTTGATTCTCTTGCTGCGATCAAGAAAATGGTATACGAAGAAAAGAAAGTAACAATGGAAGAATTGATTACAGCTTTGAAAGACAATTGGGTGGGACATGAACGTTTAAGAGCAATGATGCAAAACAAAGTTCCGAAATTTGGTAATGATGATGATTATGTAGATGAAATTGCCGTGCAATTGTTAAAAGATTTTGAAGAATGTGTACAGAGCTGGTATGGAAAACACGAAAAAGTGTTGTTCCCATGCGGAGTAGGAACCTTTGAAAATTATGCAGTACTTGGCAGAGATACAGCAGCAACACCAAATGGAAGACGGAATTGGGAAGCTCTTGCTCCAAATTATTCTCCGGTTGCGGGGGCAGATTTAAATGGTCCTACTTCTGTTATGAAAAGTATTTCAAAACCAGATTTGAAACGTTATTACGCTGGTACCCCAGTTGATATTTCCGTAAATTCCAATGAATTTAAAGGAGAAGCTGGTGTAATCCGATTAAAAGATTTGATTGAATCTTTTTGTGATCTAGGCGGACAGATCATGACAATTACCAGCACCAATGTAGAAGATTTAAAAGATGCAAAGATTCATCCGGAAAAACATAAAGATCTTCGAGTAAGAATGGGAGGATTATCTGCATATTTTATTGCGATGGCTCCAATACAGCAGGATAACATCATCAAACGTTTTTCCAGATAGGAGTTTGTTTATATGTTAACAGCCAATATTTCGAATATTCAACATTTCAATGTACATGATGGTCCTGGAATTCGTACCGTAGTATTTTACCAGGGATGTCCATTAAAGTGTAAATGGTGCCAAAACCCAGAAACCATAAGCCGAAAAGCAAGGATTATGTATAATCCGGAATTATGCATTGGTTGCGGAGCATGCTTGGCAGAATGTCCGAATGGAGCAATCTCAGTGATTGGTGGAAAAGTAGTCACGGATTCTAAGAAATGTACCGCTTGTGGAAAGTGCGAAGAACAATGTTACACTTTAGCACGTACGAAATCATCAAAAACGATGACTATTGATGAAGTATTTCATGAAGTTATGAAAGATGAAGTCGTATATAAAAAAAGCGGCGGAGGTATAACGATCAGTGGTGGAGAACCATTACTGCAGATTGACTTCAATCTGGAATTGTTTAAACGATTGAAAAATGCAGGAATTAATACTGCAGTAGAAACTGCTGGTAACGTAAACTGGGAGAATATTGAAAAAATCAAGGAATATGTAGATACTTTTTTGTTTGATCTAAAAATATTTGATAGAGAAAAACATAAACAGTGGATTGGTGTTGAAAATGATCTGATCTTAGAAAATATAGAACGCATCTGCATGTTGCATCCAAACGTTGTAATCCGAATTCCATTGATTCCTTCCGTAAATGATACAGAGGAAGAGTTTGGAAAAATGATGGATTTTGTAAAGCAGCTTAAAAAAATAAATAGTGTCCACATTTTGCCTTTCCATAATTTTGGAGCAAATAAATACTCTATGTTAGGAGAGGAATATGAAATGTTTGATTTCTCAGAAGAAAATGATGAACAGATTAAAGTATGCATTGGGATTGCTGAG
>JAUNOI010000042.1 GCA_030531165.1 Lachnospiraceae bacterium | reverse complement strand
TACACTCTAAGTCTTCCAGCTTTGTGTTTTTCATTACATTTAATCCGGTTAATTCATTCTCATCACAATATACAGCTTTAAGCTTACTTAACCCGACAAAACTAATTTTGCCTTTTAATTTACGATTTGACCATTTAATAGAAATTAGTCTTGAATCTTTTGCATTTGACCATTTATACTGACTTGAATCTAAATCACTGCTGACTTCTGCCCCTTTTTTCTTCTGTGCTTTGATGATCGCCTTTAATGCTTTGACATCGGATTCATTTTTCTTATTTTTCACTGTCACTTTGCAATTGTATTTCTTGCCTCCGGCTTTGGCAGTGATCGTTGCCTTCCCCGCTTTTTTCCCTGTGACTTTTCCCTTGGAACTTACGGTAGCGATCTTCTTATTCGAAGAACTCCAGGTCACTTTTTTCTTCGTATTTTTTAATTTTAAAGTAACACTTTTCCCAACCGTGATGGTTGCCTTTTTCTTGTTCAATGCCACTTTTGCTGCATTAACACTGTTTGTTGGAAGGAATGACAGGGATACCATCACAGTCAATATCCATATCAAGATCCATTTTGTTTGTTTCATCATTAATAATCCGCCTTTCCGCGAAAGCCACCAATGCATCATAAAACACATTAGCTAACTTTTACTTTTCTATTTTTGTTTCCTTCTGATGTGATTTTTCTATAAGACTGGCAAACTTGTCTCTTCCAAAGTCGACTCAATTTTGCAGGATGACCCGTCACTGTCAGTCTTATAGTCATAAAATTTTAAACTTTTTCCTCCTTAATCTAAATATTTCACCTCGTTGTTACAAGTATATAAAGAATTTTCTATCTTTTCGTTTTATTGTCAAAATTGGTCTATTTTATGTTAAAATTAACCTCCTATCTTAGCCCATCATTAATCTATCATTTGATTAGCATGAATTCATTTTTGTATATTACTCGAATGTACTTTTAAATCTGTAATCTAATTTACCGCCTTCTCAATTACTTTAAAGAAAACGACTCATTTTAATGGTTACACCAAGAAATCACTATAGCCTAATGAATATAAAAGATGTCATTATTCAAACAATCCATTCTTTCTATTTTATAAAGAATCGATTAAAATAAGGGTATCACACATAGAAGGGGTGCCTTAGAAATGAAACACATATTACTTTTATCCACAGAGGGGAACGATCGCTTCGGAACCGACCAACCACGGATTGCTGCAGGCTCATCCAGGGAACACGTGTCCGGAAAATGCATACAAAAGATCTGAATGCTTTTCGCAATATAAATAAGGACTGCCGTATTATAGCGTCAGTCCTTTCTTTCACATATAAGTATATTACAAAAACTATACTGAGAAATTTTATCATTAAAAATCTTGAAAAAATATGAGAAATACGCAACGCGCATCTCTCATATTGATTTTGTTTATGTACGTATTAGTCTTCTGCGCTGATAGCTCCTACAGGACATCCGTCTGCACAAGATCCGCAATCTAAACATGTATCTGCGTCGATTTCGTATTTTCCATCACCTTCAGCGATTGCTCCTGCTGGACAAGTTCCTTCGCAAGCTCCACACATAATACAATCATCAGAAATTACATATGCCATAATTAGTTCCTCCTTATAATTTTATAGTACTATTTCTACACTGATAAGATTTTATCAAGCTATTATTATAATAATACACTTGTCCGTTTATGGCAAGTAGTTTTTTTGTATTATAATTCGAACATTTCTACAATGATTCCTTTTTTCCCTACTTGTTTTCTATGAAAACTTGTACTATAATATTACCATTAAACTGTTTTTAAAGGAGGTTTTTTTAATTATGGCAAAGATTACAAAAGACATGATTATTGGAGATATTCTTACTATTGATGAAGGACTTGCTTATGTACTGATGGCTTCCGGCATGGGATGCGTAGGATGCCCATCCGCCCGTGGCGAATCATTAGAAGAAGCAGCTTTTGTTCATGGTTTAGATGTAGATGGTTTACTTCAGAACTTAAATGAATATTTAGAAACAAAAAATGCTTAGAACGGACAGCACCTTCGTTTTTTGAAGGTGCTGTTTTTATATTATTTTGAAACCACAATTACACAATTAGATGATAAAAAATTTCAACTCTTCTTAATTGATAATGATTCTCAGTTTCGTTATTGATTTAACAATCTTTTCATGCTATCTTTAATTACGAAAGAGAAACAACAGATTCTCTTAGCCACATATTAAAATTCCCAACTAAAAAAATTTGATAACATGATGAAGGAGTGGGCGGAACGGAAATTTTTTTCTTTTCTGCCCATAACTTTGTTTCAATGGAATTTGTGTGGAACGTAGGAATTAAAAAACATGGAGGTGTCACAATGAGAAATTTTGATCAATGGGAAGGCTTTGAAGGCCGCCAATGGAAAGAAGAAATCAATGTCAGAGATTTTATTCAGAAAAACTATACACCGTATTACGGTGATGAATCATTCTTAGCCGATCCGACGGAAAGTACGGATAAACTTTGGGGCGAGCTTCAAAAGCTTCAAAAGAAAGAGCGTGCAAATGGTGGCGTTCTCGACATGGATACAGATATTGTTTCCGGACTGACCTCACACGGTCCTGGTTATATCAATGAAGAATTAAAAGATTTGGAAACAATTGTCGGTCTTCAAACGGACAAACCGTTAAAAAGAGCATTTATGCCATACGGCGGTATCCGCATGGCAGAACAGTCCTGCGAAAATTATGGCTACACGCCAAGTCCTGAACTGCATAAAATCTTCACCGAATATCACAGAACACATAATGAAGCGGTATTTGACTGCTATACACCAGAAATGAAAGCATGCAGACGCAATAAGATCATCACCGGCCTTCCGGATACTTACGGACGCGGCCGTATTGTAGGCGATTACCGCCGTGTTGCTCTTTATGGAATCGATGTATTGATTGAAGAAAAAGAACACGACAAAGCGAACTGCGGTTCTGGTTCAATGTCGGAGGATATCGTGCGCCAGAGAGAAGAGCTCGCCCTGCAGATTCATTCTTTAAAAGGTATGAAAGAGATGGCAAAGATTTACGGCTACGACATCTCTGCTCCTGCATCCAACGCAAAAGAAGCAATTCAATGGACGTATTTCGGTTATCTGGCTGCAATTAAAACGCAAAACGGAGCTGCTATGAGCATCGGTCGTGTATCTACCTTCTTAGACATTTACATTGAAAGGGATTTAAAGAAAGGTCTGATTACGGAAGAAGAAGCGCAGGAAATGATCGATCATATTACGATGAAATTCCGTATGGTTAAATTCGCACGTATTCCATCTTATAACGAATTATTCTCCGGCGATCCTGTATGGGCAACTCTGGATGTTGCAGGTACCGGTGTTGATGGACGTTCGATGGTTACAAAGACCTGTTTTCGTTTCTTACATACATTAGAGAACATGGGACCTTCTCCGGAACCAAACCTGACTGTATTGTATTCTTCCTCTCTGCCAAAAGCATTTAAAGAATATGCTGCTAAGATTTCCATTTTAACGAGTTCTGTGCAGTATGAAAACGATGATGCAATGAAACCGGTCTGGGGTGATGACTATGCGATTTGCTGTTGCGTATCCGCAACTCAGACAGGCAAGGAAATGCAATTCTTCGGTGCACGTGCAAACCTGGCAAAATGTCTGTTATATGCAATCAACGGCGGTATTGATATGAAGACGAGAGTTCAGGTTGGACCAGAATACAAACCGATTACCTCGGAGTACCTTGATTATGATGAAGTCATTCACAAATACGATCAGATGATGGACTGGCTCGTAGATGTATACGTAAATACATTAAATCTGATTCAGTATATGCATGACAAGTATTATTACGAAGCATCCCAGATGGCATTGATTGATACGGAAGTACGCCGTACATTTGCAACTGGAATTGCAGGATTTTCACATGCCGTTGACTCATTATCCGCAATTAAATATGCAAAAGTAAAAGTCATCCGTGATGAAACCGGTCTTGCGGTTGATTTTGAAACAGAAGGCGATTTCCCGAAATACGGCAACGACGATGACCGTGCAGATGAAATTGCAGTAACATTGCTGAAAACATTTTTAGAAAAAATAAAAAAACACCATACATATAGAAACTCCGAACCGACAACTTCGATCCTTACGATTACTTCGAATGTCGTATATGGCAAAGCGACCGGCAATATGCCAGATGGCAGAAGAGCCGGTGCTCCGCTTGCTCCTGGTGCAAATCCATCTTATGGCGCAGAACAAAACGGATTACTCGCATCCTTAAACTCCGTTGCCAAACTCCCATACGAATGGGCATTAGACGGTATTTCTAATACACAGACAATCAATCCGGATGCGTTAGGACACAGCGAAGAAGAACGCAAGAAAAATCTGGTTCAGGTTATGGATGGATACTTCGACCAGGGGGCTCATCACCTAAATGTCAATGTATTCGGCAAGGAAAAACTGATCGACGCCATGGAACATCCGGAAAAAGAAGAATATGCAAACTTTACCATCCGTGTATCCGGATATGCGGTAAAATTTATTGACCTGACAAAAGAACAGCAGATGGATGTTATCTCCAGAACCTGTCATGCCGAAATGTAACATGGATATCACAGGAAAGGTTCATTCATTAGAAACTTTTGGTCTCGTAGACGGTCCGGGAGTGCGCTTCGTCGCGTTTCTGCAGGGCTGTAAGATGCGCTGCAAGTACTGTCATAATCCGGAAACCTGGGATATAAACGGTGGAACAGAATGGACCGCAAGCCAATTATTTCAACGCGCTTACCGCTACCACAACTATTGGAAAGATAATGGCGGTATTACGATCAGCGGCGGTGAACCATTACTACAAATTGATTTTGTAACAGAACTCTTTCGACTCGCGAAAGAAAAAGGTATCCACACCGCACTTGATACATCGGGAAATCCTTTCACAAAAGAGGAACCTTTTTATTCAAAATGGAAAACACTGATTCAATATACCGATCTGGTTTTACTGGACCTGAAAGAAATGAATTCCGAAAATCATAGAAGTTTGACAGGACAGGACAATGCAAATATTCTGGAAATGGCAAAAAATCTTTCCAAATCCAATGTTGATATATGGGTTCGGCGTGTATTGGTACCCGGATTCACAGATGATGAAGCCGAATTAAACAAGCTATATGAATTTTTGAAATCACTCGGCAATGTAAAAAAAATTGAGATTCTGCCTTATCATACCCTTGGTCTGTTCAAATGGAAGGACCTTCATATTCCCTATCCATTAGACGGGGTATCTCCACCGACAAAAGAACAGATTCAGGCCGCAGAACGTATTTTACATATTTAACCGGATGAAACACACTTTTCATATTTTGCTGATTTTTATGTGATGACATATCAAGAAAGGAGAAGAACTGCTTTAGTTCTTCTCCTTTCTTTTTCTCCGGAAAAACCCTCTTCGCTTTTCTTCTGCTGCTGCAACCTCCGAACGGGCTCGCTGATACCCTCTGACCATCTCATCAAACTTTTGATATCTTTCCTCTTCTGCTGCTTCCTGTTCTCGAAAATGAAAATCCATTTCCTTTACAACCTGATCCGCTACTCGTTGTCCCATTTGCCGGCTTAAATCTGCCTCATGATTTTTTAAGGCCTGTCCGACAATTTTTACCATAATATCCTGAAATTGTTCCATCCTCTGATTTTGTTCATTTGGAAATGGAATTACCTTTGTTTTCTCCTGTTGCATCGGCTGCACCGGCTGTGGAACAAGCAACGATGGAAGCATTTGCTTGATCTCTTTCAACTGAGCACCTTGTTTTTTTTGTTCTTTTACTTCTTTTAGAAGTTTTATCTCATGATCACCATAATAACGATGACCCATTTCATTTCTCGGAATCGGAAGATTTAATTCCTCTTCCCAGTAACGAAGCACGTGGGATTCTACGCCCAATTCCTTGGCCGCATCCGATATCATCCTTTTTCTATCCATGACTTGTCCTCCCGTTTCTATCGTTAACTTAATTATAACAACGGGATTTTTCTGACACAACAAAAAGCCTCATCTAATTGTTGAGGCTTTTCTTGTTTTATCTTTCTTTATTTGCAAATTTCGTATATTGTCCCAGCCATGCCAGCTCTATGCTTCCAGTAGAACCACTTCTCTGTTTTGCTACAATAATTTCTGCCAGATTTTTCTTTTCTGTATCCGGATTATAATAATCATCTCTGTAAATAAACATAATGACGTCCGCATCCTGCTCGATTGAACCGGATTCTCGAAGGTCAGACAATACCGGTTTATGATCCGTTCTGCTGTCTACCGCACGGTTTAACTGAGATAAAGCAATAATCGGTGCATCAATTTCACGGGCAAGTGCCTTTAATGACCTCGAAATCTCCGAAATCTCCTGCTGTCTGGATTCCGTCCTTCCGTTTCCTGCCATCAGCTGTAAATAATCGATGATCACAAGTCCTACTCCCTGTGACTGCTTATATCGGCGGCACTTAGAACGAAGTTCCGATATCGTAAGTCCCGGTGTATCATCAATGATCAACGGCGAATGTCCAATCACAGCAGCACTTTCCATCAACTTTTCCCAATCCTGATCTTCCAACTCACCTGTACGAATCAACTGAGAATCGATCATTGCCTCCATCGACATCAGACGGGTTACTAACTGCTCTTTTGACATTTCAAGGCTGAACACTGCTACCGGAATATTCCGGCGAAATGCCACATGCTGGGCAATGTTTAATACAAAAGCAGTTTTTCCCATGGCCGGCCGGGCTGCTACGATCAATAGCTGCGATGGATGAAGGCCAGTCAATTTGTAATCCAGATCTGTGAATCCAGTTGGAATCCCGGTAATCTTTCCTTTATTCTTTGACGCTTCTTCAATCTGATCGAGCGTATTCATGACGACTTCGCGTATCGGCACAAAATCTTCCCTTCCGCTCGCATTTTGCAGCAGATGAAAAACATCTTTTTCCGTTCCTTCCAGAATTGATGAAAATTCATCCTTTCCGAGATAACAGTCAGCCGTAATCTTTTCTGTGATTTTAATTAATTTCCTTAAGACAGACTTCTCTTTTACGATATTCGCGTACTGCTTTGCATTTGCCGATGTTGGAACAGTATCGACCAGTTCTCTGATATAGTCCAGGCTCTGTACAGATTCCGGCACTTGTTTCTCTTTTAATTTATTCTGAAGCGTGATAAGATCTGCCGGCTTTCCTTCTTTATAAAGCTCCACCATCGCCTCAAACAGAATCCCGTTGCTGTTCTGATAAAAGTCCTCTTTTACAAGAACGTCCGCAACTTCAATAATCGCATCTCGATCCATGAGCATAGATCCGATGACGGATTTTTCTGCTTCCGGGCTGTTTGGCTGTACTTTCTTAATAAACGCTTCATCCATGACCGTTCACCTGCCTTTTATATTGAATAACCAAAGATCTATTTCTGCTCTACGACTTTCACTTTTAAGGTAGCTGTTACCTGAGGATGTAATTTTAAAGCGACATGATAAACACCAAGTGCTTTTATCGGTTCAACAGACATTTTCTTCTTATCCAACTGATATCCAAGCTGTTGTTCCGCTGCTGCAGCTACTTCTTTTGTGGAAATAGAACCAAATGTCTTTCCATTATTACCGACTTTCATCTGTAATATAACTTCTTTTTCTGCGATCTCCTCTGCAAATGCCTTCGCCTCTTCTAACTTCTGCGCAGCAATTTTGGCTTCATTTTCCTTTTTTAATTTGAGATCATTTAAATTCTTATTCGTTGCTTCTAATCCCAATTTCTTCTTTAAGATAAAATTTCTCGCATATCCGTCACTTACATTAACAATTTCATCCTTTTTTCCAAGTGATTTCACATCCTGTAATAAAATAACTTTCATAATTATAATTCTCCTTCTTGTTTCATTCTTAACAGTAAGCCTTTGATTACTTCTTTGGCTCCCTCTATACTCATATCTTTCAACTGGGCACCTGCCACAGTCATATGGCCGCCTCCGCCGAGTTTTTCCATAATGATCTGAACATTGATCTCATCAATCGACCGCGCGCTCACAAAAATCTTATCATCCACCTGCGTCAATACAAAAGACGCTTTAATTCCTTCTATATTGAGCAATTGATTCGCCACCTGTGCACCAAGTACACTTGGGCTATCCAGATTTCTTCCATCTAAAGTTCCAATTGCAAATTCTTTTTCAAATAGCTCGGAGTCGCTGACTGCTCTTGCACGAATCTGATAAGTCTCCAGGCTGTCCCGGAAAATCTTCCGTACTCTGGTTACATCTGCTCCACTTCGTCTTAAAAAGGCTGCCGCTTCAAAGGTACGTACACCCGTCTGAACGACAAAATTATTCGTGTCAATCAAAATACCGGAATACATGGCATCCGCTTCCACAGGACGAAGTTTTGGTTTTGTCGATACATATTGTAAAATCTCAGCCACCAGCTCACATGCTGATGAAGCATATGGTTCAATATAAGATAACGTTGCTGATTTAATAGAATCTTTCATACGCCTGTGATGATCGATTACAACCACTGTATGCAGCTTTTTCAAAAGCTCTTCACACTCCATATAACTTGGGCGGTTAACATCTACCACTACCAGCATCGCATTCTTATCCTCTGCAAGACTTAAAGCTTTCTCACTGGTAATGATCATATCCTTCTCATAATCCTTATCTGCCCTGACTCTTGCCAATAATTGCCGAACAGATACACTTTCCTGATCCAGTACAATATGAACATTCTTCTGCAGCGTCTTTGCCATACGATAAATGCCAATCGCAGAGCCAATAGAATCCGTATCCGGTATCTTATGTCCCATAACAAAAATCGTATCCTTTGTTTCCATGGTCTCGCGAAGCGCATGCGCTTTTACGCGGGCTTTTACACGCGTATTCTTTTCAACAACCTGAGATTTTCCTCCATAATAAGAAACATTTTCCCCATCCTTAATAACCGCCTGATCGCCGCCACGGCCTAACGCCAGATCCATCATCTGGTTTGCCGTCTCATAAGCATCTACATAGCTGTCGCAGTTTACCGCAAGCGATATACTAAGTGTCATCGCCATCTCATTACCGACATTAATAGAACGAATATCATCCAAAATCGAAAATTTCGTATTGATCAACTTCTGAAGGTATTTCTGTTGAAAAAAGAAAATGTATTTGTCTTTTTCGATTTTTTTCACAATTGCATCTAAATTGCTAAGCAATTTGTTAATTCTTCGGTCAACCAGAGTTAAAAGCATAGAATGCTTCACCTCATCGGCATTCTCCAGAACTTCTTCATAATTATCGATATAGATCAGTCCGGCTACAAGTTTCTGGTTATCGATCTCAGCCTTAATCTGGCATACGCTCGTCTCATCAAAGAAATACATGGCAACCATCGTATTCTCATCCTGAAACCTTCGAATCTCTTCATCGTTCAATTTGTCCAGATCTTCACTAAAAACATTTCCCAATCGCATCCTTCTTAATTCGACACGATAATTCAGGATTTCTGTTTCTTTTGTCCTCTTATTCTGCTCACCAAGAACATGAATATACTTAGAGCTCCGATCTACTTCTTTATCCAGTAACTTCTTTCCAAAATCGGGAAAGATATCATTGATCTTGCCCTTTTTATTGTTCTCTTTGCCGACCATCTGTACAAATGCCGGATTCGACCAGAAGATATGTCCCGACTGATCCGTCAATGCGTACGGCACCGGCATCTCTTTTAGAGACTTCTCCTGAATCATATCATGCCCAGTGGAATAATCTGTAATCTCTTCAATTACCTCATTCCTTAGAATGAAATAACTAATTGCTGTCAATACAATAAATACTGCAACGCCAATCACCAGAATTACACCAGCACGGATATTGATCGTAAACGTAATAATATCCAGAACCAGCATTACCACAGTCATGACAAGAGGAACAATCATATATCGACTCAGGCTGCTTTTTTTAATTCCTAATTGTTGCATCTCTTACTCCATTGTCATAGTGTTTTTAAATTCTTTTTTACATTGCTTTTTATTATAACATACATTGCAGAAAAAGAGTACTCTTTGAAATCAGCTCACAAAAAATTTATCATTTCTCCTTGACATTTCTCTCCTTTTCCCTTAATATACTTCCACCTTAAGGCAAATGATTATTTGTTGAGCAAATGCTCATCTATCAAGGAGGACTCCAGATGACAACACAAAATATTCGTTTTCTTGCAAAAACAGCAAATTTATATTACAAAGAGGGATTATCTCAGGCAGAGATTGCCAAAAGGCTGTGCACTTCCCGCGCATCCGTAGGTCGGGCTTTAAAAACAGCAGAAGAAATGGGATACATACGCGTTGTATTTGATTTTCCGGCCGAATCACATTTTGGCATTGATCTTGAACGCCAAATCGAATCAGCATTTGGACTGAAAGAAGTGATCATTGCAGATGAAACGACGAGCTCTTCTCCCGTTCCGGTTGCTGATGAAGCCGCTTTATATCTGGCAAGATCAATGAAAAATCACTACTCCGTCGGCATCGCATGGGGCAGAACGATGGAAGCGATCATTCATTCTTTTGACAAAAATGATCTGCATAAGGATATTAAATTTTCGGACATTGAAATTATTCCTTTTACCGGTACGGCAGTTCCTTCTACAGCCAATGTTAAAGAATTAAGACTGACCTATTCGTCCCTTTTATCATCCAGGTTTGCGGAAATACTGAAAGGACGCAGCTATCCATTTCCTGCTCCGCTCTATGTACGAAGCAAAAATGTCCGGGATATTTTATTAAAAGAACCGGAGATTGATGCTATCTTACAGAGGGGCAGGAACTGCGATGTGGCAGTATTCGGAGTCGGAATGATTTCGGAAACTTCTTCGATTACCGCTTTAGATCCTGAACTGACTGCTTCTATATTGGATTTAACAAAACAAGGAGCTGTCGGGGAGATTATGGGACATGCCTTTGATGCACAGGGGAATTCCGTTCCAAACGAAGTTTCCTCAAGAATTATCGGTATTTCACTGGAAAATCTGAAAAAAATTCCTCAAAGAATTGCTGTTGTATATGGAAAAGAAAAGGCACAGGCAATCCGTGCCGTTTGCAGATCAAAACTGGCAAATGTTCTGATCACTGACACCCAAACGGCATTCTCATTGCTGGAATCAGAAGAATAAGAAAGGAATTATTATGCAAAACTGGTTACAGTTAGAAAACAAGGTAATTATCGTAACAGGTGGAGAAGCAGGAATTGGAAAAGCGATTGTAGATAAATTAGCAGGTTTATCTGCAAAAGTTGCTTCTGTTGATATCAATGCAAAGAATAACACAGATGAAGACGGAATTTTTCATGTACAGTGCGATGTCAGCAAAAAAGAAAGCGTCGATAATATGGTACAGTCTGTTGTTGAACATTATGGAAAAATTGATGCACTGATCAATAATGCCGGCGTTGCAAGACCTCAACTTTTTATCGATGCAAAAGGTAAAAATCCAAAATATGAGGCAGATACCGATTCACTTGATTTTATTTTTAATATTAATGTCAAAGGTGTATTCTTATGTTCTCAGGCTGTTGCAAAACAGTTTTTAAAACAAAAAAGCAAAGGAACAATTGTAAATATGTCTTCTGAATCAAGTATGGAAGGCTCTGCCGGGCAGAGTATTTATGCTGCATCAAAAAATGCAGTAAATTCCTTTACCCGCTCCTGGGCAAAAGAACTTGGATGTTATGGTATTCGGGTCGTAGCAATGGCACCTGGTATCCTTGAAGAAACTTCTATGCGTTCACCGGCATATAATGAAGCTCTTGCCTATACAAGAAATACAACTGTTGACAATCTGACTCCTGATTATGCAAAGAGTATCCCTCTTGGACGCCCGGGATATCTCGAAGAAATTGCAGATATGGCAGCATACCTTGCTTCTGACAGATCTTCTTATGTAACAGGAACCGTATTTAACATTACAGGCGGTAAATCCAGAGGATAACAATCACTTAGAAAGAACCAGAGAGAAACATAAATATTTTATTATAAAGGAGAACAACATCATGGAATTCTATTTAGACAGCGCAGATGTAAAAACAATTCAGAAATACGTAAAAAATTTTAATGTAAAAGGTGTTACATGCAATCCGACGATTATCATTAAAGATGGCGGCTCAATAAAAGAATTAGTAGAAAATGTACCAAAAGATGTCGAATTATATTTACAGGTTCTCGCACAGGATCATGAAGGCATCATGGAAGAAACAAAACAGTTGATGAGCTTGAGCCCGAACATTATTGTAAAAATTCCGGCAACTCCGGAAGGTCTGATTGCCATCCGCAAGTTAAAGGAAGAAGGCATTGACACATTAGCAACCGCCATCTATTCGGTCAACCAGGCACTGATGGCTGCAAACTGCGGTGCCGCATATGTCGCACCTTATGTCAATCGCATGAATAACCTGGAAATCGACGGCATTCAGGCCACTTTAGATATCAAAAAAGTATTTGATGAACAAAAGATCGATTGCAAAATAATCGCTGCAAGCTTCAAAAACACAGCTCAGGTTCAAAAATTAATAGTAAATGGAATCGAAGCGGTTACCATCGGTGCTGATCTATTTGAGCGCGTCATCTGCAACAACGAATCGGTACAGGCTGCAAAAGATTTTGCAGATGCATGGGAAAATGCTTACGGAAGTTTGGAGTTACTCATTTAAATAACCGGTAAAAATCGGGTCGGCATAACTGCCGTCCCGATTTTTTATGAAAATCTCCCTTCTATGACCTTTTCGATTGCATATGCTACCCCTTCTTCTTCATTTGTTCGCGTTATAAAGTCACATATCTCCTTTATTTCTGATACTGCATTTCCCATTGCAACGGAAAATCCTGCCTTTTTGAGCATTGCCTCATCATTATAATGGTCGCCGCATGCCATTGTCTGCTCATGCGGAATATGCAGAATATCTGCAAGTACAAGAAGTGCATTTCCTTTATCCGCCTTCGGCGCATTTAATTCGACCAAATTATTCATGGAAGAAGTTGTCAGAAACTTCTTATTTTCCTCGTATTCTTTCTTAACCTGTTCCCGCAGATCCATATCGTTGAACATCATATAAATCTTTTCTACATTGAATTGATTTTTCCTGATAAAATCAGGTAGATTTTGAACAGAATTACGTACTCTGTAAAAGTATTTTAACTGTCCGCCAGTCGATATAAATTCTGGCATTCGATTCACAATTTTTTCTTCCATATAGTATTTTCCATTAATATAGGCTGCTGTTAAAATATCTAATTTCAACAACTTTTCCATAGTATCTGCTGCCAGATCATATGCTATATTATTTGTATAAATACTTTTTCCCGTATCTGTCTCAACAATTGCCGCTCCATTTGATGTAATTGCATATTTTACTCCTTCGATCTCTAAAAATTCTTTTGGAAGCCCTGTATACGGACGCCCTGTACATGGCAGAACGGTAATCCCATATTTAATCGCCTTCTCAATGATTTCTTTTGTATATTTTGTAATCCGCTTATCATTTGTAAATGTTGTCCCATCCAGATCAAGACCAATCAATCGAATCTCTTTTCTCATAATATTCCCTTCTATATAACAAAAGGACCGCAGGAACATATAACTACCTGCAGCCCGTTTCATGAGTTGTATTTGGTTGGAGTAATCGTAATTTGCTTATTGATTCATAAATTTTTTTACTTCTTTTTCAATGCCTTTTCCATCGAGTCCATATTTTTCAAGCAGTGCAGGCGCAGGACCTGATTCCCCAAAGGTGTCATAGATACCGATTCGCTTTACCGGTACCGGATTATTTTCACTTAAAACTTCACAGACTGCACTTCCAAGACCGCCAATAACAGAATGTTCTTCAATCGTTACTACTTTACCTGTTGCAGCCGCAGAAGAAAGGATCAACTCCTCATCTAATGGTTTGATCGTATGGATATTTACCACCTTTGCTGAAATTCCCTCTTTTTCTAACAAATCTGCCGTATCCAATGCTGCACTGACACATAAGCCTGTTGCAATTAGAGTCACATCGGTTCCTTCTCTTAAAGTAACCCCTTTTCCAATTTCAAATTTGTAATCAGGAGTATCATTAATAACAGGAACAGCAAGTCGTCCAAACCGCATATAAACCGGACCATCCAGCTCATATGCCGCCTTTACCGCCGCTTTTGCTTCAATATCATCTGACGGATTTAAAATTGTCATACCTGGAATCGTTCTCATCAATGCGATGTCTTCATTACACTGGTGGGTCGCTCCGTCCTCACCAACGGAAATTCCAGCATGTGTTGCACCAATCTTTACATTTAAGTGCGGATATCCAATGGAATTTCTCACCTGCTCAAATGCTCTTCCTGCCGCGAACATCGCAAACGTACTCGCAAATGGAATCATGCCGGCTGCCGCAAGCCCCGCTGCAACGCCCATCATATTGCTCTCCGCTATTCCACAGTCAATATGGCGTTCCGGAAATTCTTTTTTAAATACACCTGTCTTTGTTGCTGCTGCAAGGTCAGCGTCCAGAACAACAACATTTTTATGTGTTTTTCCTAATTCAATAAGAGCATTTCCATAGCTTTCTCTTGTTGCGATCTTCTTTACTTCTGACATAATGCCGCCTCCATTTCCTCTAGTTCTTTCATTGCAGTTTCATACTGTTCATTATTTGGAGCAGATCCATGCCAAGATGCCTGATTTTCCATAAAAGAAATTCCTTTTCCCTTGACTGTCTTCATAATGATTACTGTCGGCTGCCCCTCCACTTCATGTGCCTCTGCAAATGCGGCTTTTAACTGTGCAAAATCATTACCATCTTCCACATTGATCACATGAAAATGAAATGCTTCAAATTTTGCATCAATTGGATATGGAGAACACACTTCTTCTACGGTTCCATCAATCTGAAGATTATTGTTATCGACAATCACGACAAGATTATCCAATTTGCGGTGTCCTGCAAGCATAGATGCTTCCCATACCTGTCCTTCCTGAATTTCCCCATCACCTAATAATGTATAAACCCGATAATCCTTCTTCTGAAGTTTTGCAGCAATTGCCATTCCGACTGCTGCAGAAATTCCCTGTCCCAAAGAACCACTGGACATATCAATGCCCGGTGTATGGGCGATGCATGGATGTCCCTGCAGATGAGAGCCGATTTTTCTCAATGTTTTCATATCCTCAACCGGAAAATACCCACGGTTTGCAAGTACCGCATATAACCCAGGTGCTGTATGCCCTTTAGATAAGACAAATCGATCACGATTCGGATCTTTTGGATTCTTCGGATTGATATTCATCTCTTCAAAATATAAATACGTAAAAAGTTCTGCTGCGGAAAGTGACCCACCCGGATGTCCGGATTTTGCACTGTATACACCGGTTAAAATACCTTTTCTAACCCGATTGGCTGTTTTCTTTAATTCTAACTCTGTCATAATTTTTCCTTTCAATATGGGTAGAGATGCAGAAAGGAGGCATGCACCTCTACCGTTTTCTATTGTTAATCGATATTGGCTTTTTTATTGACCATAGTACGCATTTTCTCCATGTTTGCGGAAAAAATGCTTGTCTCTGATACAATCAGGTGCCGGGGTTACTTTTGGATTAACAATTTCTGTATTCAAATCCATCTTTGCAATCTCTTCTAAGACAACTGCATTATGCACCGCTTCTGCAGCATCCTTTCCCCATGTAAAAGGCCCATGATTAGTACAAAGGACACCCGGTGTATACAACGGATTCAAACCATTTTTTTCAAACGTTTCAATGATAACGAGACCAGTATTTTTCTCATAATCACCCTCAATTTCTTCCGGCGTCAGACTTCTGGCACATGGAATAGATCCATAAAAGTAATCTGCATGCGTTGTCCCATATAATGGAAGGCTTCTGCCTGCCTGCGCCCATGATGTTGCATATGGAGAGTGCGTATGCACGATTCCTCCGATTTCCGGATATTTCTTATATAATTCGATATGCGTCGGTGTATCAGAAGATGGGTTATATCTGCCTTCCACTCGATTTCCTTTCAAATCCATGACCACCATATCATCCGGTGTTAACATATCATAATCGACACCGCTCGGTTTAATGACGAAATATCCACTTTCCCGGTCGATACCGCTGACATTTCCCCATGTATAAGTAATCAATCCCCGTTTCGGCAATTCCATATTTGCCTCATAAACTGCCTTTTTTAATGATTCTAACATTTTTATGTCCTCCTCTATGCTTCTAATATATACATAGCAATCTCATCAATTTCACGGTTTGCCCCGATAATGATATCTTTATCGTCTTTTACATAATGGAATACATTAGCGGAACCGCAATCCTCATCAATAATCTCACTGACATAGCAACCCGTTTTTTTATCATAGGTAAATGCAATCAGATTTCTTGCGCCTTTGCGGTGTCCAATTACAACAGCAGGTTTTCCGCATAACATGCCTCCATAAATCGCATGTGTAAAATCCGCCAATTTCTCATATTGATATACTTGTGTAAATGTTCCGTCGATGCTCTTATAGATACGGATAAATTCACCGTGGAATGGAGCCAATACAGCCAGTTCTTTTTCCCCATCTCCATCCAGATCAATCAATACTGCATCGCTTGCCGCATCGGTAATCAGCGTTTTAATTTTCCACTCACCACCCTCATTTTCCGGCGGGATAAACTGAAAAACACCACAGTCTGCAGAGATAATCGAAGTCATGATTCCATCATCTTCCACCCTGTAATACCCGTGATTTTTCAGCATCTGATCTTTTAATACCGTAAGCGGTAATTGATGATTATCATCAAAGCTGGTCAGATCATCCGGAAGTACTGCTGCATATACTTTTCCCGGCATACTCCAGTCTTCTTTGTATTCATGTCCAGACTTTAATGCACATGCAATTAAATAATTAACACCATTTCTGGATACGATATCAAACCTATGAACATGCGGCAGTTCCACCAATGTACGTACTTCCCAGTCGCCCTTTGCCTTTGGTGTCACAATAACGATTTTCGCTTCTTTCGAATCATTTGGAGAGTAAAATTTATGAGTTGCAAGAAAACATCCGTTACTGCCTGGCACCTGTACCATGCTCATAACGCCTCCCGGCTGTGTCCATACAGTATCTTTTTTATTTCCATCCATATCAAATAAATAACATGGATCTGTTTTTTCTGCTGCTACCAGAAAATGCTCTTTTCCCTGATAAGTTAACGGAGCAATTGAGTAGCATTTGTTTAAATGATCAATTACTTTTTTTGTTACTTTCATCTTTTCTCCTTATTCCTGTCTATCTAAAATCATTCCCATCATGTTTCGTGCAAAACGCAGGTCTTCTTCCCATGCTTCATTTCCTATATACCAAAATTCCGTTACAAATTTGCGTACTCCAAGCCCCCAGGCCGCCTCGATCATGGATTCAAAATCGACATGCCCTGTTCCAAATGGAATTTCTCTAAATTTTCCGGGTACCGTTTCTTTTAAGTGCATAGATGTAATATGACCTGCTGCTGTTCTCAGGTCTTCCAATACATCCGTTTCATAAGTAACAGATGCATTTTTCAGATTTCCGCTGTCCGGATAGACATGCAAATAAGCAGAATTTATATCTGAGACATATTTCATGGATTTTTCCGTAGTATTCATAAACTCCGTTTCCATTGTTTCAAATCCAAGCAATACGCCGGCTTTTGCAGCCATATTGACCGCTTTCTTTAAATTTTCTGCAAAACGCCTTTTTGTCTGTTCAGAACTTTCTTCATAATAAACATCATATCCTGCAAGCTGTATAATACGAATTCCCAGATCATCTGCAAATTCAATGGCTTTTTCCATAATTTCCATTCCTCTTTTGCAGATTTCAGGATCGCTACTTCCCAATGGATATTTCCGATGCCCCGAAAGACACATCGTACGAATCGGTATCTCTGTTTCATACATTAGATGAATAAGTTCCAGACGTTGTGCTTTTGACATATTAAGCCTGCCAAGTTTTTCTTCGGTTTCATCAATACTGATTTCAATAAAATCAAATCCCGCTTTTTTTGCCGCTAACATTTTTTCCTTCCAGCTTAAACTTCCGGGCATTGATTTTTCATATAAACCAAGTGTATAAGCCTTTGCCATACTAATTTTCCTCCATTTTGAAGGCTGTACGACTCATTTATCCCTGCACCGCCCTCAACAGGCGGTACAGGCATTTTCAAATTTCATATCAGTCATCCTTTTTTACAATATGAACTTTTACCCCTTTTTCCCTTATCAGTTCCAGTTCTTCCTCCGGTGCAAGTTCATCCGTAATCAGGTTTCCAATCTCTTCAATCGCACAGCTAATAAAACTGCTGTTATTCCCAATCTTTGTATGATCTGCAAGGAGATAAGTATCGTTTAACGCATTCGCGATCATCAATCCATTAATATTTACTTCATTGGCATTTTCTGTCGTCATGCCGAGTTCCTTTGATATGCCGCTGCATCCCAGAAAACTTTTCTTAGCAAAAACCGGCTGAACATTACGAATTGCAAAGTCCCCAACCATCGCTTCTTTTGGATGACGAAGTTCTCCTCCCGTCAGGATAACATTTAATCCTTCCCGTGGTTCATTATAAATTGCACGTCCATTATTTGTAATTGCCGTGACATTTTTACGTGTAATATAATCTAAGGTCATAATTGCTGTCGAACTCGTATTAATAAAAATCGTATCGCCGTCTTCAACTAACGTTGCTGCATACTGCGCAATTAATTTTTTATACAGTTCTGTATCATCCATCTGCTTCTCTGCCTGTTTCATAACACTGGCTCCTCCATAAAATCGCACCAGTTTCTGATGATCTTCCAGATACTGCAGATCACGTCTGATCGTAACAGGAGATACTTCAAATATTTTTGCCAATTCCTCTGCTTTGATCTCCGGATGTTCTTCAATTGTCCTCAAGATTTCTTTTCTTCTATTATCTACATACGCACGTTCTCTTTTCATCAGTTACTCCTTTATACTAATATTCCTCATATATTATCAGTATAAACAATTTTATGATTAATGTCACTCTTTTTATATAGTTTATGATTATTTCGAATACTTTTAACTATTTTTTTGTAAACTTATCAAGCCCTCACATACAATCATGAAAGAGTAATTATTTTATGATCATTTTAAAAGATGAAATTAAATAATTCCGTGTTCTTTCATCTTTTCTTCGATTTCTTTTGGAGACATGATATTACGAAGTCCAATTACCATCGTGCCTTTTTTCTCTGCATCTTTAAACATATTTGCAAAGTTCTGTGCACAGAATACGATATCAAACTGAGATGCTGCTGTCTTACCTTCTGAAAGTGCACAATGATGCATCTTGCCAGGTTTTAAGCCAACTTTATCACAAACCTTCTGTACTGTCATTTTCATCATTAAACTGGAACCTGCACCATTTGCACAACATACTAAAATACTTAAATTATCTTTTTTTGCCATTTTTCTTCTCCTTTATTTATAACATTTTGATTCTTTGTTCTTTTATCAATTTTATTCAATACCTTTTAATTCTTTATAAGCTTCATAATCTTCTGTAATGAGGAAATATCCTTCCGGGTCCTTGCGATATTCAATCTGTGGAATTGCAAGTAAGATAAGTGCAATTGCTGCTACACCAATATATCCCAGATATTTCATAATAACCGTCATGATTGGCCATACGGTTGCCCAGTCCCACATACCTAAGTATCCACCATAAGAGGCTAAGCCAACCCATCCTGCAATTACAGCGGAACCAAGTACCTGTATAATGCCAGATAAAAACGGAAGAATCAACGCTGCTTTGATACCGCCTTTTTCATTTGCAAATACTGCAATCGTAGAATTATCAAAGAATACCGGCACGAATCCACAGATTACAAGCACAGGACTCTTGAAAATGATCAATCCTGCAATAGCAAGAATCTGTCCAACAAAACCTGCAAGAAATCCAAGTGGTACTGCATTGGCAGAACCGAAACCAAAGATAACCGCACAGTCAACACCAGGTACAGAACCAGGAAGTAATTTATCAGCAATCCCCTGGAAGGAAGCTGTTAATTCTGTTACGAAAGTACGAACACCTAACTGTAAGATTGCCAAATATACCGAGAAATACAAACATGTCTGGATAACATAGAATACCATACTCTGATCCTCGCCTAAGAAACCTCCTGATACTAAGTAATCACGTCCTAAAATGCAGAGGATTGCTCCGAAGAAGATCAGCATCAGAATTGATGTACAAACCATATTTTCATTAAAGATGGACATAAATCCTGGAAGTTCGATATCATCAATCTTCTTCGCCTTTTTGCCTTTTTTGTTAAATAATTTATCTGCCAGCCAGTTGTTAAGTGGAATCGCAAACATCTGCTGATGTGCCAGACAGAATCCTGCTCCATCTGTTAATTCCTGACAAGGTTTAATCGTAATATTAGAACCGACAGCCCAATACAAACCTAAAATGATCGCCATTACAATTACAAGTTTTACATCGCTTTTTGCGAGGAAAGGACAAGCAAATAAGATCAGCCAGTATGCAGTTGCCGACTGCTGTACCTGTACATGTCCAGTTGTAAATAACGCACGGAGTTTTGTATATTTGCTAAATCTTACTAATAAAATATTAACTAGAAATGCAATCAGCAGTAAGATCATAGCATTCCCAAACCCTTTTCCAAACACTTCCATTACACCGTCGGTAACAGCATTCTGTCCAAAATATGGGTCAATAACCATCGCATCCATATTAAAACGATCTTTTAGTCCTACTAATACCG
>JAUNOI010000109.1 GCA_030531165.1 Lachnospiraceae bacterium | reverse complement strand
TTTCTATTATTCATACATTGGTTCCGGAACAGTTTCAGAAGAAAAAGCAGACGATACTGTTTTTTCTCATTACATCAGTCATTGCTACGGGTGTAATTTTATTGAATTTTATTGAGCTTTCCTTTAGCCTTATAACGATTATCTATTTCTGGTTTGCACTTTCTTTTGGTGCATGTATATTATTTCAGGGAGATTTTGTTAGTTTTTTATTTGTAGCTGTTGTTTATATGACGGGACTAAACTTTGTTGAAGGTTCTGTTTTAAATATAATTGGGAAGCTTTTTTCTCATGATTTAGTGGAACAATTCCAGGCTGGATTCAGTACCTTGCGCATTTATATCATTATTGTGCTTAAATTGGTAGAGGGCCTGGTTATGCTATTGGTTCTTTTTATCTTAAAAAGAGCTTCTCTAACGCTGAAAAAAACAAGAATGACGCTGGTATGTGCCGTATTGGGTTTCCTGTGTTCTACTTATTGGTTGTCAGCAACAAGAGTAGTCATGCGTTTAAAACTAGATATGATTCAGTCTCTTTTAGCAATCGCATTGGTTTTTATTATTTGTGCTGCTTACTTTTATTTTCGCATGATACAGATACGGCGGGAACAGGAATATACAATTCTGCAAAATAAACTGCTGGAAAAAAATTATCAGATGGCAAAGGAGTCTTATGAATCCAACGCCCGCCTGTATCACGACATGAATAATCATTTTCGTATGATTCAGAATTATCTGTCAGATGGGAAAGCGTCGGAAGCACAAGCTTATTTGGAAACGATTAACGGGAATATGGCATTATATGCAGTAAAGCATTGGACGGGGGTCGAAGCAGTTGATTATATTCTGAGCCAGAAGATGGAGCTTGCAAAGCAGTATGGCATTGAAACAGATATTCATGCAGAGTATCCGAGAGACTGCAAAATTTCCCCGGTGGATCTGTGTACAATTCTTACCAATCTGCTGGATAATGCGATTGAAGCCAGCAAGAAACAACCGAAAGACCAGAAGAAGAGACTGGCAGTTACGATTCGCCGTATCCATCAGTTTATCCTTATTCGGGTTGTAAACAGTACAGCAGAGGCTCCGGTTATCAAGAATGGGAGTCTGATAACTTCCAAAAAAGACCGGAGATATCACGGCCTTGGGATGAAAAATGTAAAGGCGGCCGTGGAGAATTATCACGGAACCATAGAGTTTCATTATAGTGATGACCTTTTTACTGTAAATATTATTTTGTTTTATCAATGAGAAGATTTTAAGGACAGTTACCCTTTGTTTTGAGGACAGTTGTGGTAACTGTCCTTTTTTTGTGTAGACTAAGGGCGGAAAGGAGAGTGAATATGTGGAAAATAGCAGGAGCAGTCCTGATATTGCTGCTATTAGCGATAGGGGCGTTGATTGTCTATTTTATAAAAAAGTAATAGATATTATATTCAGGAGGTAAAAAAGTGGAACTTAAGATTACAGATCTTACAAAAGAATTTGGACAATTTACAGCAGTAGATCATCTGAACATTACCATGACAAGTGGTGTGTATGGTCTGTTGGGTGTAAATGGTGCGGGGAAAACAACGCTTATGCGTATGCTCTGTACATTGCTTCGTCCTACACGCGGAAAAATTTCTTGCAATGGACGTGATATTTTAGAATTAGACGAAAAATACAGAGAGATTTTAGGATATCTTCCGCAGGATTTCGGTTATTACCCGGACTTTACGGTGGAGGATTATCTACTGTACATTGCAGCTATCAAAGGCATTCGTTCGACGGCGGCTAAACAGAGAGTCAAGGAGCTGATTGCAGGAGTAGGACTTCAAAAAGCGGCACGGAAGAAAATGAAACAATTGTCAGGCGGTATGTTAAGGAGAGCAGGAATTGCACAGGCAATGCTGAATGACCCGAAAATACTGATATTGGATGAGCCGACAGCAGGACTTGACCCAAATGAGCGTATCCGGTTCCGAAACCTGATCAGCGAATTAGCTGAAAATCGTCTGGTACTCTTATCAACGCATATTGTCTCAGATGTAGAGTACATTGCAAATGAAATATTGCTGATGAAAGAATGAAAAATTCTTCACAACGGTACTGCGGATGAATTGCTGGGAACGATGACAGAGGGTGTTTGGAAGTGCCATGTAAATAAAAATGAAGTGGCAAAGTACATGAAGGAATACAAGATTTCTAACATGAAGTCGGAAGCTCACGATGTGGAGCTTCGGATTATTTCGGCGAAAAAGCCAATGGCAGGCGCAGAGCTTGTAGATGCAAATTTAGAAGATTTATTCTTATACTATTTTGGAGAAAAGGCAGGTGACGGCAATGCTGAATTTTGAAATTAAAAAAATTTTTGTGAAGCCGGTAAATAAGATTGTACTTGTTGTTCTGGCGGCAGCGTTATTAGTGGGAAGTTTTCTTACCCTTAGAGATGTAACATATACGACAGAAGATGGAGAAGTACTCTGGGGGATTTCTGCTGCGAAAGAATTGAAGTCCGCGAAAAATGAGTGGAAAGGTGAATTGACTGAGGACGTATTAAGGCAGGTAATAGAGGAAAACCAAAAGATTCTTGCGGAAACACCCGATCTTGATGAAGCGTCTGTGAAGCAGCAGGGACTTAGGGATATTCATGAGATGCTAAATAATGGATTTGCTGGATTTGATGAGTGGGACTATTATCGTGCAGACAGTTTATCGCCGGATGAAGCGGCAGGAGTTTATCAGTTAAGGGTAGAAAGTCTGAAAGAATATCTTTCCAGAGAAGAGGTAAAGGATACTTTTTCGGAAAAGGAAAAAGAGTTCTTGATCAGCCAGTGGGAGAACCTCAAGACACCTTTTCATTATGAATATGCAGAAGGCTGGAAAGCACTTTTAGATTCGCAGTATCTTCCAACTTTGATGACGTTATTAGTCGTGATTCTTGGGGCGCTTGTAGCAGGGATTTTTTCTGACGAATATTCATGGAAAGCTGATTCTATTTTCTTTTCCAGCAAACTGGGAAGAAACAAGGCGGTATTATCAAAAATCAGCGCCGGATTTTTGATCACTACAGTTTTGTACTGGGTATCGATACTTCTCTTTACGGTAATCATATTGGGGGCACTGGGTGTTGGCGGCGCTAATTGCCCGGTACAGCTTGGGGAAAGCAACTGGATGAGTATCTACAATTGGACTTACCTGCAAAAATACTTTTTTGTAACGATAGGCGGTTATATTGGAAGTATGTTTATTATATTTTTGGCGATGGCCTCGTCAGCAATGACACGTTCTACGGTGATTGCTGTGGTGATTCCTTTTGCATTATCTTGTGCTCCGATGTTTTTGGGAAGAATTACAGTTTTGAGCCCTATCGTATCATTTTTCCCGGATATGCTGCTGAGAATATGCACATTCCATGATGAATTTCTTTTGTGTGAGATTGGTGGAAAAGTAATGGGTGTCTTTACATTTCTGATGCCGTTATACCTGGTGCTTTGTATAGCGATTGTTCCGGTTTTGTATTTGGTATATAAAAAGGCAGAAATAAAATAAATGAAAAGGTATAAGAATGCAAAATATTATGATTTTCAGTTAGATTATACGTGGAATGATCCAAAGGGGGATGCTGTGCAGGATCAAGACGAATCGAAAGCTTATTTTAAGGAAGGGAAATGGAGACAATTGGAATTATTGAGGATGATTATGTCGTAAAGCCATTTCCTATGCGTGTATTGATAAAACGGATTCAGGCAGTTTTATATCGATGTCGGGAGGAAAAGGACGAATTCTTTCCTCTGATCAGATTTTATCACAAGTATGGGATTTAGATGGAGATTTTGTCTGCGCCAATACAGTGAGTGTTACGATTAATCGTCTGCGGAAAAAGATTGAACCGGATGGAAAAACAAAGTCTGACACAGAGAATCTCTCTTTTTTAGAGGTATATTTTTGATAATACTTAAAAGCAAAGCGTATAATAAACAAACTTGAAATAGCAATCTATCTTGCCTATAATGTTAATGAAACATTTGCCGATTTCATAGTAAGAAGGAGTTATCAATATGAATAAAATCTTAAAATATATTTTGGCAATTTCGTCGGGCATTGGGGTGGCATCATTGGTGCTGGCTTTAGTAGGAATCTATGAGAAAGTGATGATTTCTGATCAGGTTATTTTAACAGCAGTGATTGTTTTTCTAATTATGGCGGCAATATGTATGATTTGTACAGTAATTAGAATGATCCACCTTCTTATTCAGGGAAAAGTACAACAGCATCTGAAACAAAATTGGAAAAAAATGATTGTCGAATGGATGGTAATTGGGATTATTCTTTGCGTGATTAAAATTGTACAAAATGGATTCGATTG
>JAUNOI010000041.1 GCA_030531165.1 Lachnospiraceae bacterium | reverse complement strand
GGAGGTAATCATAAATGAAAAAAGTTTTTTATTTGACATCTTTGAAATTCATACTTATTGCTCTCATATGTTCCGCATTTTTATTTACAGGGGTTCATCTACAATATTATGATTCAACAAGAGCCAGTATCAGCCTCGTAATTTTAATCATGTGCTTAAATATAATATGTTCTTACAAATATGATTTTAAAAAGAGTATAATCTTGTTATTCTGTACAGAAGTTTTATTGTGGATAGCTGTCCTGTTATTGGGGATTGGACGTGCATTTATTTATGCATTTATAATATCTTGTATCTTAAATTTTTGTATATCATTATTATTTCGTTTTCAAATTCGAATAAACAGAAACGTTGGATCGCGTATAGTAGGTGTTCTATTAATCTTATCAATTGTGTTTTTTAGTGTATGCATATGCCGAAGCACATTATATTTGCATACAATGCAGGATTATAAAAGCGTTTATGAAATTCAGACCGTAGAATCACCAGATAGCAGCAGACAGGCTGTTCTATATATGTATGAATTTAATGAAAAAGAGAAATATGTTATAATAGCTTCTGTAAGGGAGAAGAATGGCAAAGAAAGAAACATTGCTATATTTGAAAAGGATTCTTTGCAGTTGAATATGAAATGGAATTCAAATCATCAGTTGATGATCGATGGAGATAGTTTTGTTGCATCTAGTTCTTACCCATGGTGAAGAATTGAACTGGAAGTGCCGATGAATTTATATGGCCTTATATACGATAATGATGGGCGAAAGGCTTGAACAGCGAGTTTTTCGCCTATGTTGTTGTATAGGGACTTCGAAGCTGACTTGTCCGCTTTGTTCTATATAGCTATATAGCAGGTGCTCAACTGCATGTGAAGAGCGAAAATTGATCTGGATAAAAAGAAAGATTGACCGGGAGAAAACATATGAAGAAAGAGAGAACAAGAATAGGGTTAATTTTAAAGTTTACATATGGAGCCAGAAAGTATTTTGCCATAGTGCTATTTGCTTCGTTGGCATCGACGTGTCTGAATGCACTCATACCGAGGATTTTTCGTTTTGCGATTGATTCTGTTTTGGGAACTAACGGAATTCCTTTTTTTAAAGAGCATTTATGGATTCTTGCTTTGGGTGTGATAGGAATTGCGCTATTGAATGGCACAGCTATCTTTTTATATCGGACGTATACGGCAAAAGCAGGAGAGATTTTTGCAAAGAATATGCGGGATTTATTATTTCAGCATGTGCAGAGGCTGCCGATGAAGTGGCATAGCGAAAATCAGACTGGAGATATTATACAACGCTGTACAGCGGATGTTGAAGTGATTCGCAACTTTGTTATAACGCAGGTATTAGAAGTGTTTCGAACGATTTTTTTGGTGGTCATTTCGCTTTCGATGATGGCATCTATGAATGTGAAGCTAACGTTGACAGCAGTTGCATTTATACCGATTATCGTTGGCTATTCGGGGATATTTTTTCATCTGATTTCAAAGAACTTTACCGCTGCGGATGAGGCGGAGGGTGAACTATCAACTGTTGTGCAGGAGAATGCAACGGGTGTTAGGGTGATTCGCGCATTTGGACGGGAGAAATTCGAAATCGATCATTTTGATGAGAAAAACCATATCTATGCGAACCTTTGGATTCGTCTGGGGACTTTGTCGGGATTATATTGGGGAATTGGTGATTTGATTACGGGATTTCAGATCATTTTTATTATTGTACTGGGTGCGGTAGAAGCAGTGCATGGGAATATAACAGCGGGAGAGTTTGTTGCATTTGCTTCCTATAATACAACGCTTGCCTGGCCGATCAGGGGACTGGGACGTATCTTATCTGAGATGAGCAAAGCAGGAGTATCTTTTGATCGCGTGAATTACATTCTGGATTCGATGGAAGAGAATATGAGCGAGGAGGGAGAAATTCCGGATGCATTGGATATTCAGTTTCGAGGAGTGACGTTTGGATATGAAAGCAGACAGAATGTGTTAGAAGATATGAACTTTGAGATTGCGGAGGGAACAACTTATGGAATTCTAGGTGGAACAGGGAGCGGAAAATCGACGATCATTCATCTGCTGGATCGCTTATATGAACTCAATGAAAGAAACGGCAAAATTACAATAGGAGGAATTGATATTAGGCGAATTTCAAAAAAATGGCTTCGGGAACATATTGGAATGGTGTTGCAGGAACCGTTTTTGTTCTCGAGGACAATTCGGGAGAATATCGCAGCAGCAAATCCGAAAGCATCTATGGAAGAAATTCGTGAAGCAGCAAAGATTGCATGTGTTGATGAGGCAATTATGGCATTTCCGGATGGATATGATACACTGGTTGGTGAGCGCGGTGTGACGCTCTCAGGCGGACAGCGCCAGAGAATCGCGATTGCGAGGGTGCTGCTTGCAAAATCTCCGATTATGATTTTTGATGATTCTTTGTCGGCGGTAGATGCGGAGACGGATACAAAGATTCGGCATGCGCTGAGGGAAAAAATGAAACATGCAACGGTAATCTTAATTTCCCATCGTATTACGACGTTGATGGAGGCGGATCAGATCATGGTTTTAAATCATGGAAAAATCGAGGAGATGGGAAGTCATCGTGAATTGATTCGAAAATGCGGCATTTATCGGAAGATCTATGATATTCAGATGAATCAGGATGATCGAAGACTGATAGAAGGAGGAGCTTTTGATGGAGAATAAATCATTCAGTTTTTCAATATGGAAGAAAATGCTGCCATTTTTCCGTCCGTATTATCATTATTTTTTTACAACGATAAGCCTGAATGTCTTGCTCGTTGCAGTTGATGTATTAGTGCCTCTGTTTCAAAGTTATGCCATCGATCACTTTATTGTGCCGGGGACATTAGAGGAAATCCATATATTTGCACTGACATACGCAGTTGTGATCATTATGCAGGGGATCAGCGTATTCTTTAGTGTTCGGGCGGCAATTCATATAGAAATGCATGTAGGGAAAGATCTGAAACGGGCACAATTTGTGCATTTGCAGAAACTGTCTTTTTCCTATTATAATACAACTCCGGTAGGATATATTCATGCAAGGGTTATGAGTGATACTTCGAAGATTGCATCGGTACTGGCGTGGGGACTTGTCGATATGTTCTGGGCGTTTGTGTATGTGATCGGTGTATTTGCGATCATGTTTGTGCTGAATTGGAGGCTTGCGATGATCGTTTTGCTGATTGTTCCGTTTATTGCAGTTCTTACGGTATTTTTTCAGAAGAAAATGCTTTTGTGGAACCGAAAGGTTCGGGAGATCAACTCACAGATTACTGGAGCTTATAATGAAGGAATTACGGGCGTAGAAACGAGCAAAACATTGAATATGGAAGAATTAAATGATCAATCATTTCGGGATGTTACGAGTCGGATGAAAGAAAGTTCGATGACACTTGCAAAACTGACAGCAATTTATATGCCGCTGATCTTATTCTGCAGCTCTACAGTGACAGCCTTTGTGTTGGCGAGGGGTGGATATCTTGTACAGAATCAGCTAATCGTACTTGGAACACTGTCTGTTTTCTTATCTTATGCGGTTGGTATTTTCGAACCGATCCAGCAGCTGGCAAGGCTGATGTCTGATCTGATTTCCTGCCAGGCAAATATTGAACGGGTAGTGCATCTGCTGGAACAGGAACCGAATATTATCGATAGGCCGGAAGTAATTGAGAGGTATGGGGATGCGATTCATCCGAAGAAAGAGAATTGGGAAAGTATAAAAGGAGAGATTGAGTTTCGGGATGTTACATTTCGTTATCCGGATGGGAAAGAAAATGTATTGGAGCATTTCAGTTTGAAGATTCCTGCCGGAACGAATGTTGCGATTGTCGGAGAGACAGGTGCGGGAAAATCAACGATCGTCAACCTGGCAGGCAGATTTTTTGAACCAACTAAGGGACAGATTTTGATCGATGGAAAAGATTATAGAGAACGTTCGCAATTATGGCTTCACAGTCAGATTGGCTATGTACTTCAAAATCCGCATTTATTTTCGGGAACGATCAGAGAAAATATCCGATATGGAAGGCTTTCAGCGACAGATGAGGAAATTGAAGCGGCGGCAGAGAGCGTATGGGCGGATAAAGTGATCAATAAGCTGGAATTTGGCTATGATACGAATGCAGGGGAAGGCGGAAACCGATTATCTACGGGAGAAAAGCAGTTGATTTCTTTTGCGAGAGCGATTTTGGCGAAACCGGCGATTTTTGTTCTGGATGAGGCGACGTCTTCAATTGATACATGGACAGAGCAATTGATCCAAAAGGCGACAGAAAAATTATTAAAAGGACATACGTCGTTTATGATTGCCCATCGTTTGTCAACAATAAGAAATGCAGATATTATTTTAGTTATGAAGGAAGGCAGGATTATTGAGCAGGGAAATCATAAAGAGCTGATTCAAAAGAAGGGCTACTATTATAAATTATATTCAAAACAGTTCGAAGAGGAACGCATGATGGAAGTGTTGGGGTAGAGAAGGATGAGAGAAAGAATACGAGAACAGTTAATGCAGCTGGCAGAATCTGATTATAAAAAGTTTAACGAAAAGATAGTTCCGGGGGCGCAGAATATGCTGGGAATCCGGCTGCCAAAGTTGCGGGAACTGGCAAAAAAGATGGCAAAAACACGGGCAGAAGAATATCTGCAACAGACAGAGACTGCATTAAACGCCGGAGAAATGTTATATTATGAGGAAGTTATGCTTTATGGTCTGATGATCGGATATGCAAAATTTGATGATGAAAAACGAAAGCTGTGGTTGGATCGGTTTATTCCTCATATTGATAATTGGGCAGTTTGCGACAGCTGCTGTCTGACGTACAAGTGGATGAAAAAGAATCCGGAATATTGGTGGGCGTATTTGCAAGAACGGATGGAAGCTGGTCAGGAGTATTCGGTTCGCTTTGCGATTGTATGCATGTTAGGGCATTTTGTGAATGATATATATATAGAAGAAATACTGAAATGTTGCAGTAACATCGATCACGAAGCTTATTATGTGAAAATGGCGGTGGCATGGGCAGTATCCGTGTGTTATGTTAAATATCCGGAACGGACCGAGATATTCTTAAAGGACAATCAGATGGATGACGAAACTCAGAATAAAGCGATTCAAAAAATATGTGATTCTTACCGTGTATCCAGGGAACAGAAGCAGATGGTCAGAACATATAAAAGAAAATAAATTTTCTATAAATTTCGAAAATAAATTCTTGACATTGTTTGACAATTGCGGTAGAATATTATTCTGTATCATAATGGCTTATTACGCCTAGAGATATACGTAATACGATAACAATATTTCATTTGCAAGGGGTGAAAACGTCGATGGAAAAGAATAGAATTCGTCCGATCCAATCAGGGACAAAGAAAAGAGTTAGTTACGCAAGACAGGATGACGTCTTAAAAGTACCTAATCTTATTGAAATTCAGAAAGATTCTTACCAGTGGTTTTTAGACGAAGGGTTAAAAGAAGTTTTTGAAGATATTTCTCCGATTGCGGACTATAATGGACAGTTAAGTCTTGAATTTGTTGACTTTATTTTGTGTAGAGAAGATAAAAAATATTCAATCGAAGAATGTAAAGAAAGAGATGCAACATATGCAGCTCCTTTGAAGGTGAGAGTAAGATTATATAATAAGGACGAAGATGAATTTAAGCAGCACGATATTTTTATGGGTGATCTGCCTCTTATGACCGAGACAGGTACTTTCATTATCAATGGTGCAGAGCGAGTTATTGTCAGTCAGTTAGTACGTTCTCCGGGTATTTATTATGTAATCGGACATGATAAGATCGGAAAAGAATTATATTCAGCTACGGTAATTCCTAATCGTGGTGCATGGTTGGAGTATGAGACGGATTCCAATGATGTATTTTATGTACGTGTTGACCGGACGAGAAAAGTTCCGATTACTGTGTTGATTCGTGCATTGGGAATTGGTACAAATGCTGAGATTAAAGAATTGTTTGGTGAAGAACCGAAGATTTTAGCAAGTATCGAAAAGGATCCATCTGACAACTATCAGGATGGCCTCTTAGAATTGTATAAGAAGATCAGACCGGGTGAACCATTATCCGTAGATAGCGCAGAGAGTCTGATCAACAGCATGTTCTTTGACCCAAGACGTTATGATCTGGCGAAAGTCGGACGTTATAAATTTAATAAAAAATTAGCTTTAAGAAATCGTATCGTGGATTCTGTGTTAGCAGAAGACGTTGTAGATGAAAATACAGGTGAGATTATTGCAGAAGCAGGTACAACTGTTACAGTTGAACTTGCGTTACAGATTCAGAACGCTGCAATTCCATCCGTTACAATTCAGACCGAAGAGAGAAATATCAAGATTTTATCGAATATGACTGTCGATCTGGCTGAATATGTAGACTTTAACCCGGAAGAACTTGGAATTCATGAAAATGTTTATTACCCAGCACTTGCAGAATTATTAGAAGAATATAAAGGTGAGGAATTAAAAACTGCGATCAAGAAGAATATTGCAGAGTTAATTCCAAAGCATATTACAAAAGAAGACATTTTAGCTTCTATTAACTACAATATGCATTTAGAATACCGTATCGGTCATACGGATGACATTGACCATTTAGGTAACAGACGTATCAGAGCTGTTGGAGAGTTGCTACAGAATCAGTACCGTATTGGTTTGTCCAGACTGGAAAGAGTTGTTCGCGAGAGAATGACCACTCAGGACGTTGAGACGATTACTCCGCAGTCATTGATCAATATTAAACCGGTAACAGCAGCAGTCAAGGAATTCTTCGGAAGTTCACAGTTATCTCAGTTTATGGATCATAACAATCCGTTATCTGAATTAACACATAAGAGACGTTTGTCTGCATTGGGACCGGGTGGTTTATCCAGAGATCGTGCCGGATTCGAAGTTCGAGATGTACATTATTCTCATTATGGAAGAATGTGTCCGATCGAGACTCCTGAAGGCCCGAATATCGGTTTGATCAACTCGCTTGCCACATATGCGAGAATTAATGAATATGGTTTTATTGAAGCACCATATCGTAAATTGGACAAATCCGATCCAAGGAATCCGATCGTAACGAATGATGTTGTCTATCTGACTGCGGATGAAGAAGACAACTTCATTGTAGCACAGGCGAACGAACCATTAGATGAAGACGGACATTTTGTAAATGCAAATGTTTCCGGTCGTTTCCGCGAAGAGACAACGGAATTCCCAAAAGCCAAGATTGACTTGATGGACGTATCTCCGAAGATGGTATTCTCGGTTGCAACATCGATGATCCCATTCCTGGAAAATGACGATGCGAACCGTGCGCTGATGGGTTCCAACATGCAGCGTCAGGCAGTACCTTTGCTCCGTACGGAGGCTCCGGTTGTTGGAACGGGTATGGAATCCAAAGCGGCATATGATTCCGGTGTTTGTATTGTTGCAAAGCGTGCCGGTGTTGTAGAACGCTCCACAAGTAAAGAAATCATCGTCCGTACAGAAGATGGAACGACAGATGTTTATCATGTTATCAAATTTGCAAGAAGTAACCAGGGGAACTGTATGAATCAGCGCCCAATCGTTAATGTTGGCGATAAAGTGGAGGCTGGGGAGATCTTAGCCGATGGTGCTTCTACATCGAATGGTGAGATGGCATTAGGTAAGAATCCATTGATCGGATTTATGACCTGGGAAGGCTATAACTACGAGGATGCGGTATTATTAAGTGAGCGCCTCGTACAGGACGATGTGTATACTTCTGTTCATATCGAAGAATATGAAGCGGAAGCAAGAGATACGAAGCTTGGCCAGGAAGAGATCACACGTGATCTTGCAGGCCTTAGCGAAGATGTATTAAAAGATTTAGATGAAAATGGTATTATCCGCATCGGAGCAGAAGTCCGTGCAGGTGATATTTTAGTAGGTAAAGTAACTCCAAAGGGAGAGACAGAGCTGACAGCAGAAGAAAGACTTCTTCGTGCGATCTTTGGTGAAAAAGCCAGAGAAGTTCGTGATACATCCCTTCGTGTACCGCATGGTGCATATGGAGTTGTCATGGATACAAAAGTATTTACAAGGGAAAATGGAGATGAGCTTCCTCCGGGAGTGAACAAATCCGTCCGTGTTTATATTGCTCAGAAGAGAAAAATCTCCGTTGGAGATAAGATGGCCGGCCGTCATGGTAACAAGGGTGTTATTTCCCGTATTTTACCGGTTGAAGATATGCCGTTCCTTCCAAATGGACGTCCTTTGGATATCGTATTGAATCCATTAGGCGTACCTTCCCGTATGAACATCGGACAGGTGTTGGAGATCCATTTATCTCTGGCTGCCAAAGTATTAGGATTTAACGTAGCGACACCGGTATTCAACGGTGCAAACGAACATGATATTATGGATACACTGGAAATGGCCAACGATTATGCGAATAAGAGCTGGGAAGAATTCCAGGATATCTGGGGTGATCAGGTGAATGATGATGTTATGGATTATCTGTATGAGAACAGAGATCACAGAGAAGAGTGGAAAGGTGTTCCGATCGACAGAACCGGAAAGGTACAGCTTCGTGACGGAAGAACCGGAGAAGAATTTGATAATCCGGTAACGATTGGTTTCATGCATTATCTGAAGCTCCACCACTTGGTAGATGATAAGATCCATGCTCGTTCTACAGGTCCTTATTCACTTGTTACTCAGCAGCCATTAGGCGGTAAAGCGCAGTTTGGTGGACAGCGATTTGGAGAGATGGAAGTTTGGGCATTAGAAGCATATGGCGCTTCTTATACCTTACAGGAAATCTTAACCGTAAAATCCGACGATGTTGTTGGACGTGTTAAGACTTATGAAGCCATTATTAAGGGAGATAATATCCCTGAACCGGGTATTCCTGAATCCTTCAAAGTATTATTAAAGGAATTCCAGTCATTGGCGCTGGATGTCAGAGTGCTGAAAGATGATGCGACGGAAGTTCAGATTCCGGAAGGAATTGATTACACATCCGAGCCTGACAACAAATTAAAACCAATGATCGAGGGTGATCCTGCACTTAATAAATACGAAGATGAAGAATCACTTGGTAATTTAGGATTTAAAGAAGGAAACTTGGAAGAAGGCGAAGATACAACCGTACTGTAAACAGCGGATGTTATTCGTCGATAGATAGATATATAGGAAGGAGCAGCCTGAATGTCTGAAATTAGCAATCAACAAATAGATCAACCAATGAACTTTGATGCGATTAAGATCGGGTTAGCTTCTCCTGAAAAGATCCGTGAGTGGTCAAGAGGAGAAGTCAAAAAACCTGAAACTATTAACTATAGAACATTAAAACCTGAAAAAGACGGCCTGTTCTGTGAGAGAATTTTTGGACCGAGCAAAGACTGGGAATGTCATTGTGGTAAATACAAAAAGGTACGTTATAAAGGCGTTGTCTGTGATCGATGCGGCGTAGAAGTAACAAAGGCTAATGTTCGTCGTGAGCGTATGGGCCATATTGAACTTGCAGCACCTGTTTCACATATTTGGTATTTCAAAGGAATCCCAAGCCGTATGGGATTGATTCTTGATATTTCCCCAAGAGTCTTAGAACGGGTTCTCTATTTTGCTTCTTATATTGTATTAGATGCCGGAGATACGGAGCTTGCATACAAACAGGTTTTAACAGAGAGAGAATACAGAGATGCCTATGACAAGTATGGCAACACTTTTGAAGTAGGCATGGGTGCAGAAGCGGTAAAACGTCTTTTGCAGGAAATTGACCTTGATGCAGAGGCCAAAGAATTAAGAAACGGATTAAAGAATGCTACTGGTCAGAAACGTGCCAGAATTATTAAGCGCTTAGAGGTTGTAGAGGCATTCCGCAATTCAGACAACAAACCGGAATGGATGATTTTAGATGTTGTTCCGGTTATTCCACCGGATATCAGACCGATGGTACAGTTAGATGGTGGCCGTTTTGCGACATCTGACTTAAATGATCTTTATAGAAGAATTATTAACCGCAATAACCGTTTGCAGCGTTTGCTGGATCTTGGAGCACCGGATATTATCGTCCGTAATGAAAAGAGAATGCTTCAGGAAGCGGTTGATGCATTGATCGATAACGGAAGACGCGGCCGTCCGGTAACAGGACCGGGTAACCGTGCATTAAAATCCCTTTCCGATATGTTGAAAGGAAAACAGGGACGTTTCCGTCAGAATCTGCTCGGTAAACGAGTTGACTATTCCGGACGTTCTGTAATCGTAGTGGGACCGGACTTAAAGATTTATCAGTGCGGTCTTCCAAAAGAAATGGCGATTGAATTATTTAAGCCGTTTGTAATGAAAGAATTGGTTGCCGGCGGAGTAGCTCATAATATTAAGTCGGCAAAGAAAATGGTTGAAAAACTCCAGCCGGAAGTATGGGATGTTTTGGAAGAGGTAATTAAGGAACATCCGGTTATGTTAAACCGTGCTCCGACACTCCACAGACTGGGTATTCAGGCATTTGAACCAATTTTAGTAGAAGGAAAGGCAATCCGTCTGCATCCGCTTGTATGTACCGCATACAATGCCGATTTCGATGGTGACCAGATGGCTGTGCATTTACCATTATCCGTAGAGGCACAGGCAGAATGCCGATTCCTGTTATTATCGCCAAATAACCTGTTAAAACCATCTGATGGTGGTGTAGTAGCTGTTCCATCTCAGGATATGGTACTTGGAACTTACTATCTGACATTAGAAAAGCCGGGTGATAAAGGTGAAGGCAAATTCTTCAAATCTACCAATGAAGCATATCTTGCATATGAGAACAGGGAGATTACGCTTCACGCTCGTATCAAGGTAAGAAGAAGAGGCTTTGATCTGGAAGGCAATCCGATTACCCGTACGATTGATTGTACAATGGGACGTCTGCTGTTCAATGAGATCATCTTACAGGATCTTGGCTTTGTAGACCGTACAAAAGAAGAGAATCTGTTAAAACTGGAAATCGACTTCCAGGTAGGAAAGAAGCAGTTAAAACAGATCCTCGACAGATGTATCAATACACACGGTGCTACCAAAACAGCAGAAATGTTAGATGACATTAAAGCGCTTGGTTATAAGTTTTCGACTCGCGGAGCTTTAACGGTATCGATTTCCGATATGACAGTACCGGCGGAAAAGAAACAGATTCTTGCCGATGCGGAAAAACAGGTAGAGATGATCACAAAGAAATACCGTCGTGGTATGTTAACAGAAGAAGAGCGCTATAAAGCGGTTGTTAAGACTTGGTTCGATGCCGATGATGTTTTAACAGAAAAGCTGATCACAGGTCTGGATAAATACAATAATATCTTCATGATGGCGGACTCCGGTGCCCGTGGTTCGAACCAGCAGATCAAACAGCTGGCTGGTATGCGTGGTCTGATGGCGGATACATCGGGACGTACAATCGAATTGCCGATCAAGTCAAACTTCCGTGAAGGTCTTGACGTACTGGAATACTTTATCTCTGCTCATGGAGCACGTAAAGGATTGTCGGATACTGCCCTTCGTACTGCGGACTCTGGTTATCTGACAAGACGTCTGGTTGATGTTTCTCAGGATCTGATCATCCGTGAGACAGATTGTGCTGCAGGTACCGGCGAGATACCGGGCATGGTCGTAGAAGCGATCATGGATGGACAGGAAGTTATTGAAAGTCTGGAAGAACGTATCACCGGACGTACAGCGGCAGAAGATCTTGTCGATCCTGTATCGGGTGATATGATTGTAAAGGCTAATCATATGATTACACCAAAACGTGCGGCTAAAGTGATTGCAGCCGGATATACAAAGGTTAAGATCAGAACGATGTTAACCTGCCAGTCTGAAATCGGTGCCTGCGCAAAATGTTATGGTGCCAACCTTGCAACCGGTCAGGCAGTACAGGTTGGAGAGGCAATCGGTATTATTGCAGCTCAGTCCATCGGTGAACCGGGTACACAGTTAACCATGCGTACATTCCATGCCGGTGGTGTAGCAGGTGATGATATCACACAGGGTCTTCCTCGTGTCGAAGAGTTATTTGAAGCGAGAAAACCAAAAGGTCTTGCGATCATCACAGAATTTGGCGGTGTCGTTGAGATCAGAGATACAAAGAAAAAACGTGAAGTCGTTGTTTCGAATAAAGAAACCGGTGAAACAAAAGCATATTTGATTCCATATGGTTCCCGTATTAAGGTACAGGACGGACAGGTATTAGAAGCAGGAGATGAACTGACAGAAGGTTCTGTAAATCCACACGATATCCTCAAAATTAAAGGTATTCGTGCCGTACAGGATTATATGATCCGCGAAGTTCAGCGTGTATACCGTCTTCAGGGTGTAGATATCAATGATAAGCACGTTGAGGTTATCGTTCGTCAGATGCTTAAGAAGATCCGTATTGAGGATAATGGAGATACCGATTATCTGCCAGGTACTTTGGTTAATATTCTTGAGTTTAACAAGAAGAATGCTGAGTTAATAGCAGAAGGCAAGGAACCTGCAACAGGCGAACAGGTAATGCTTGGTATTACAAAAGCTTCTCTTGCAACGGATTCCTTCTTATCAGCAGCATCCTTCCAGGAGACGACAAAAGTTCTGACGGATGCAGCGATTAAAGGAAAGGTTGATCCATTAGTAGGTATCAAAGAAAACGTACTTCTTGGTAAGCTGATTCCTGCAGGAACCGGAATGAAGACATACCGCAATGTCAAGTTATCGACAGATCTGGATGAAAACTATATGTTTGATGAATTAGATCTGGAAGAAGATGAAATGGAATTCAACGAAGAAGGTATGGAAGAAATCACGATAAGCGAAGAAGAATAAATAAAAGCCGTGCTGCATGCAGTTTGCATGTAGTGCGGTTTTTGTGTTATGGGGTATCATAGAACAAATGAAAATGATGGTTATGAACAGATCATTTGCGGTTTTTCGGGCCATATAGAATAGCAATAAAAATATTTTATTCAGTAATTTGGATGCTTATAAAAAATACAATTCAAAAAGATAAAAAGCCTTGACAAACAAAACCAAAAGCAGTAAAATTTAAAAATGCGTGTAGTAGCGCATTTTCGCTTAAAAAATAAGCAGACAACAGTAGAAAATATGCATGGAGGTGAAATGAATGCCAACTTTTAACCAATTAGTTAGAAAAGGAAGAAAGACAACTGCAAAGAAATCAACTGCACCAGCTCTTCAGAAAGGATTTAACTCTTTAAAGAAGAAAGCTACAGATGCTTCTGCACCACAGAAAAGAGGCGTATGTACAGCAGTTAAGACAGCAACTCCTAAAAAACCTAACTCTGCTCTTCGTAAAATTGCCAGAGTTCGTTTATCTAACGGTATCGAAGTAACAAGCTATATTCCTGGTGAAGGACATAACTTACAGGAACACAGCGTTGTTCTTATCCGTGGTGGTCGTGTAAAAGACTTGCCAGGTACAAGATACCATATCGTTAGAGGTACACTTGATACAGCAGGTGTTGCTAACAGACGTCAGGCCCGTTCTAAATACGGTGCTAAGAGACCTAAAAAATAGGATCTGAAAAGACCTATATAATTGGTACAAAGCAGCATAATTCTTTATGCTACCTTGTATAGTTGTGCCGGAATAGCAATATTTTCCTGTTGTTGCAGGTATGATAGAGATCGCAGTCCGAGCACGAACAAGCATATCACGATTAGTGATCATGAATGAGTACCGATGAATTAAGAATTTTATTAAGGAGGGAAGAACCGTGCCACGTAAAGGACATATCGCAAAGAGAGACGTATTAGCAGATCCTATTTACAATAACAAAGTTGTGACAAAATTGATCAACAACATTATGTTAGATGGTAAAAAGGGTGTTGCTCAGAAGATCGTATACGGAGCATTTGCCCGTGTAGAAGAAAAAACTGGAAAACCAGCTTTAGAGGTATTTGAAGAGGCTATGAACAACATTATGCCGGTATTAGAAGTAAAAGCCAGACGTATTGGTGGAGCTACTTATCAGGTACCGATCGAAGTTAGACCAGATAGAAGACAGGCGTTAGCTCTTCGTTGGATTACTTTATATTCTCGTAAAAGAGGAGAAAAGACAATGGAAGAAAGACTTGCTAACGAACTTTTAGATGCTATGAACAATACAGGAGCATCTGTAAAGAAAAAAGAAGATATGCACAAAATGGCAGAAGCAAACAAAGCTTTCGCACATTACAGATTCTAATATCCGGGTTGAGAAAGCAATTACGCTTTGTGCTTAGCTAAATTTAGGAGGAAAAAACCTTGGCTGGAAGAGAATATCCTTTGGAAAGAACCAGAAATATCGGGATTATGGCTCATATCGATGCTGGTAAAACAACATTAACAGAGCGTATCTTATATTATACTGGTGTAAACTATAAAATAGGTGATACTCATGAAGGTACTGCTACCATGGACTGGATGGAGCAGGAACAGGAAAGAGGTATCACAATTACTTCAGCTGCTACAACATGTCATTGGACATTACAGGAAAACTGCAGACCAAAAGAAGGTGCTTTAGAACATCGTATTAATATTATCGATACACCGGGTCACGTTGACTTTACAGTAGAAGTAGAACGTTCCCTTCGTGTTCTTGACGGCGCTGTTGGTGTTTTCTGTGCAAAAGGTGGAGTTGAGCCTCAGTCTGAAAACGTATGGAGACAGGCTGATACTTATAATGTACCTAGAATGGCATTTATCAATAAGATGGATATCCTGGGTGCTGATTTCTACAATGCAGTTGACCAGATCAGAACAAGATTAGGTAAAAATGCGATCATTCTTCAGCTTCCTATTGGAAAAGAAGATGATTTCAAAGGTATTATCGACTTATTTGAAATGAAAGCTTATATCTACAATGATGATAAAGGCGAAGACGTTTCAATTGTTGATATTCCGGAAGATATGGCTGATGATGCAGAATTGTATCATACAGAATTAGTAGAAAAGATCTGCGAATTAGATGATGATTTAATGTTAGAATACCTTGAAGGTGAAGATCCTTCTGTTGAAGATATGAAAGCAGCATTAAGAAAGGCTACATGTGAATGTACTGCTGTTCCTGTATGTTGTGGTTCTGCTTACAGAAATAAAGGTGTTCAGAAATTATTAGATGCAGTTCTTGAATTTATGCCTGCTCCAACAGACATTCCTGCAATTAAGGGTGTTGATTTGGACGGTAATGAAGTAGAAAGAATTTCTTCAGATGATGAACCATTCTCTGCTTTAGCATTCAAGATCATGACTGACCCATTCGTAGGTAAATTAGCATTCTTCAGAGTTTACTCTGGTACGATGAACTCCGGTTCTTATGTATTGAATGCTACAAAAGACAAAAAAGAACGTGTTGGACGTATCTTACAGATGCATGCAAACAAACGTGCAGAATTAGATAAAGTATATTCAGGAGATATCGCTGCTGCTGTTGGTTTCAAAGTAACTACAACAGGTGATACGATCTGTGATGATCAGCATCCGGTAATCCTTGAATCTATGGAATTCCCAGAACCAGTTATCGAATTGGCTATTGAACCTAAGACAAAAGCTGGACAGGGCAAGATGGGTGAAGCTCTTGCAAAACTTGCAGAAGAGGATCCTACATTCCGTGCTCATACAGATTCAGAAACAGGCCAGACAATTATTGCTGGTATGGGTGAATTACACTTAGAGATCATTGTTGACCGTTTGCTTCGTGAATTCAAAGTAGAAGCTAATGTAGGTGCTCCTCAGGTAGCCTACAAAGAGACATTCACAAAAGCAGTTGATGTTGATTCTAAATATGCAAAACAGTCTGGTGGTCGTGGACAGTACGGTCACTGTAAAGTACACTTTGAACCAATGGATGCCAACGGTGAAGAATTATTCAAGTTTGAATCTACCGTTGTCGGTGGTGCTATTCCAAAAGAATACATCCCAGCAGTTGGAGAAGGTATCGAAGAAGCAGCTCAGGCTGGTATCTTAGGTGGTTTCCCAGTACTTGGTATCAAAGCAACTGTATATGATGGTTCTTACCATGATGTCGATTCCAGTGAAATGGCATTCCATATTGCAGGATCTATGGCATTTAAAGAAGCTATGCAGAAAGCAGGAGCTATCTTACTTGAACCAATTATGAAAGTAGAAGTTTCTACCCCTGAAGAATACATGGGTGACGTAATCGGTGATATGAACTCTCGTCGTGGACGTATCGAAGGTATGGACGACATCGGCGGTGGTAAGATGATCAGAGGTTATGTACCGTTAGCAGAAATGTTCGGATATTCTACAGACTTACGTTCTAAGTCTCAGGGTCGTGCAAACTACTCTATGTTCTTCAGCAAATATGAACCAGTACCAAAGAACGTACAGGAAAAAGTACTTGCTGATAAATCAAAATAGGATTTTGACTCGATTTTTGAATAAAAAAATGGGTTGAAAAACAATCGCAAATGCAATATAATCAAAGAAAGCCAGTCCTCTATTAGGGGGGACTTGCGGGCTTTGATTCTAAATCTTATATTTCGCAAAGGCATTCTATGTGCTTTGCAATGCTATTATTTATTATTTGCCCGTAGGGGCGCATTTAAGGAGGACAATTAAAATGGCTAAAGAAAAGTTTGACAGAAGCAAACCCCATTGTAACATTGGTACAATCGGACACGTTGACCATGGTAAAACAACATTAACAGCTGCTATCACAAAAGTATTATCTGAAAGAGTAGAAGGTAATGCATCTGTAGATTTTGAAAATATCGATAAAGCTCCAGAAGAAAGAGAACGTGGTATTACAATTTCTACAGCTCACGTTGAATACGAAACAGCTAACCGTCACTACGCTCACGTAGACTGCCCAGGTCATGCTGACTACGTTAAGAACATGATCACAGGTGCTGCTCAGATGGACGGTGCTATCTTAGTTGTAGCTGCTACAGATGGTGTAATGGCTCAGACAAAAGAACACATCTTATTATCTCGTCAGGTAGGTGTACCTTACATCGTAGTATTCATGAACAAATGCGATATGGTAGATGACGAAGAATTACTTGAATTAGTAGAAATGGAAATCACAGAACAGTTAGAAGAATATGATTTCACAGACTGCCCAATCATTCAGGGATCTGCTCTTAAAGCATTAGAAGATCCTAACAGCGAATGGGGCGACAAGATCATGGAATTAATGGATGCTGTTGATGAATATATTCCAGATCCTCAGCGTGCTACAGATAAACCATTCTTAATGCCAGTAGAAGACGTGTTCACAATCACAGGTCGTGGTACAGTTGCTACAGGTAGAGTAGAATCTGGTGTTATCCACTTAAACGAAGAAGTAGAAATCGTTGGTATCAAAGAAGAAATCCAGAAAACAACAGTAACTGGTATCGAAATGTTCCGTAAACTTCTTGACGAAGGTCAGGCTGGTGATAACATTGGTGCTTTATTACGTGGTATCAAAAGAGAAGAAATCGAAAGAGGACAGGTTTTATGTAAACCAGGTTCAATCAAATGCCACACAAAATTTACAGCACAGGTTTACGTTTTAACAAAAGATGAAGGTGGACGTCATACTCCATTCTTCAACAACTATCGTCCACAGTTCTACTTCAGAACAACAGACGTAACAGGTGTTATCGAATTACCAGAAGGTACAGAAATGTGCATGCCTGGTGATAACGTAGAAATGACTGTAGAATTAATTCACCCAATCGCTATGGATCAGGGATTAACATTCGCTATCCGTGAAGGTGGACGTACAGTTGGTTCTGGACGTGTTGCTACAATTATCGAATAATTAAAAACACAGTAAAATCAAGGGATTGCGTAATGCAGTCCCTTTTTTAAGTACTAGAAAAGTACTAATTTATTAGCAAATTCAATTTATCCGCTACCTCAATTTGTTTATTAGGATATAAATGACCGTATGTGTTCATAACCATTTGAGGAGTGTCACCGATTCTGTCAGCGATCAGATACGGAGAAAAACCCATTTCAACAAGTAAAGAAACATGTGAATGACGCAAGTCATGAATACGTATAAAAGGTTGGTTTGATTTTTCGGAACATTTTTTCATATGATTGCGGATTAGGCTTTTCGTAAAGGTAAATATGCGATTATTGTCATTTATGCCATAAAGCATATTTATATAATCTTTTATTTCTTTCATGACTGTCGCAGGCATGGGAACAACTCTTACGCCGTTGTCCGTCTTTGGTGGCGTTATAACAATTGTACCGTGATCGTATTGTAGTGACTTTGATATATTGATTGTATTGTCTAAAAAATCGAAATCTTTTAGCTCCAATGCCAGTAATTCGCCGAATCTCATACCGGAATAAAATAGTGTTTGTAATGCTGTCCGTACCGTTGGATCATCTTCAAATGAAAGGATGGTTTTGTATTGTTCTAAAGTCCAGAATTTCATTGATTTTGTTCGCTTGCCCATATGCCCAGCTTTGGTACACGGATTGTTAGGCAAATTGTAATAGGTTACCGCAAAATTAAATATGGTTGTTAAGGTGTTCTGTATACGGTCTAGGTAGGCAGCAGAATAACCTAGGGCAATTTGATCGTTTTGCCATTTTCTAATATCAGCGGAGGTTATTTGATTAATCGGCTTATCTTTAAAATAAGGCAATATTCTATTTTTGAATATATTCTTTTTGCCGTTTACGCTGTTTTGTCGTAATCTATGACTAATATCCTCTATATAATGGTCATGCAGAGCTTGAAAAGTCATGTCAGGTGTTCCCTGCATATGTTCTAAAAATTCATGTTCCCATTCTTTTGCCTCTCTTCGAAGCTTAAAGCCCATTTTCTTTTTCTGTTTTTTCTTCCCGGTATAATCGGTATAGTAGAATTTGCAATACCATAATCCGGTTTTTGGATCCTTATAAGTTGGCATACTATCATCCTCCTTAAATTTGGGTATAAAAATAACAGCCACACCAATACCATATATGTGGTTGTATTTACTCTGATTATAGTTCGATCCTGCTGCATTGACAGATTTGAAAATATTGAATATAATATACTTAACAGGATAGCCAGAAGGGAACTACCACTTCCCCGTCCCGGCGAAAAAATTTAGTAATACAAAAATAGTCGTCCTAAACTTTTGCAGAGAGCGGGACGGCTATTTTTTATGTGTGTAACTTAAAATTGCAACGATCAGCACCGCAACGGATACAATAAGTTGTAATTCTTCGTATGTACTCATATGCACCACCTCCGTACAGGCTCGGAACGGGTGCAGCACGTCCCCTGACTACCCAGGTAAGTATATTATATTGTCAATGTTCTAACGGGGTCACAATTTGAGACCCCGTAATATTGTCGGGATGTCCGTTTAATGGACACCCTATGACAGAACAATTCATTCAGTCATTTTATAGATTGGCTCGATTTTGAGCTGATCTACTCCTAAAATTTTATAAGTCGGTGAATCGCCGTTCCTGGATGTGACTACTGTTCCCATCCCATTAATTTGATGGTGAATAGTTTTCGCCTTAAATGGCGAGTGCACAGAATTGTGCTGTCCTATTCTTTATCTCAAGTACCTTTTTAGTACTCGGGATCCGGAATAAAACTATTATTAGTACTAATGTCTTTGTATTTAATCAATATTTTCTCCATCCAAAGGCTATATAGATCGTCATCAATGGTTTTGTCATCGTGAAGCTCTTTCATTTTTTTCCATTCAATCATAAAATTAGGAAAAATTTCGTCAAAAAAGACAATTCCGACATCGTTTATATACTCATCAAAGCCGACTTCTCTGGTAAAAAATTCTATTCTAAAGTTTATGGAACCGTCTAACTTAAAAAGAATATCAATTACATCAGAAAGCGTATTAATATGTCTATCTTCTGCAACTCTTTTCTGATTACTTAATCCAACTAGCCAGTCTATAGATACATTGCATTTGTCAGCAATATTTTTAACAATTTCTAATGATGGGCTTTTTGATCCGTTTTCGTACGCCGAAAGTGTTGCTGCCGTGCAACCTACTTTTTCGGCAAACTGTCTTTGTGTAAGGTTTAGTTCTGTTCTCAACGACTTAATTCTAATTGCTAAAATATGAAAATCTCCCATTTTGTTACCACCTTTCAAATGATAACTATATGATATATGCTATATTAAAATAAATCAAGGATAATGTCAAATGTTTTCTAAAATGAAAATAAAATCAAAAATACTTTACAAATATCAAAAGTTAGGATATAATATAAAACATCAAAAACAGGGAAGAAGGTGAAAAAATGAAAGCAGACAGAAGAAAATTAGAGCTTGCTATGGCAAGAGCCTGTTTATCTACGGCAGAACTTACTGAAAAGGCTAGTATACCACGATCAACAGTAAATGGAATAATTTCCGGTAAATCAGCTAAACCGGGTACTATTGGCAAGATTGCTAAAGCCTTAGAAGTTGATGTAACTGAAATTATTGAAGATTAGAAAGGAGCGGATCAATGAAACCAATTTACAATGTAAAAGATGTCATGAAGGTGTTAGGCGTTGGGGAAACCTATGCTTACAAGATCATTAGGCAGCTCAATGATGAGTTGAATAAAAAGGGGTATCTGACCGTCAGAGGCAAGGTAAATGCTAAGTATTTCAACGAAAGATTTATGATTGAAGGGACTGAGGTTGTTTAATGGCAATTAGGAGAATGTTTAGCAAGGAAGTGATCTGTACAGATGTATTTTTAGAAATGCCTCTTAGCGCACAGGCTTTATATTTTCATTTTGGAATGCAAGCTGATGATGATGGGTTTGTTGGAAATCCTAGCACGATCAAAAGAATGGTAGGGGCAAGCAATGACGATTATAAATTACTTATAGCAAAAGAGTTTATCATTCCTTTTCAAAATGGAGTGGTTGTTATTCGACACTGGAAGATTCACAACGCCATAAGAAAAGACCGTTATAAGGAAACAGTATACAAAGAACAAAAAGCTTTAATTAACAGCGGAAATGACAGTGCCTATATTTTTAGTGGTTTACCATGTGACAACCAAACGGCAACCAAACAGCAACCAACGGTAGACAAATGGGAAACCCAG
>JAUNOI010000005.1:57475-67308 GCA_030531165.1 Lachnospiraceae bacterium | reverse complement strand
TTTTCTAAATTGAAATCCGAGTGTTCGATTTCTCTGGAATATTGATGAGTGATCCATACCTGATCTTCTATAGAAAAATCATATTCATGACACATCCAATGTGCAAAATCCAGTATTTCTATCATGAAACAGCTGATAAAGACAAATTTTACTTTTGAAAAAAGATCGTAATCATAGACGGCCCCACATATATATGTATACATAAGTGTTTTTGCAATCTGTTCTAAATCGTGTTCCAGTCGTGTGTATTCTATTTTAAATTTTTGATAAAGTTTCCTGTATTCCTCTTCTCCTAATACAAAAATTGCTTCAAATGACTGATCGAGTTTTGTGAACCATTGTTCATCCAGGGGTTCTAATTCCTGAAAAAAATCTTTTAGCCCATGCAGCCATTCTACATATTTTGCATAGTTCCATTGGTATTTCTTTCGTTTATCTGATAAGTAAGAAACAGCTTTCGAACTGCTGTACGTCTCAATGAGATCATCTATTTCAAACATTGCATTATTATTAATTCTTCTTTGGCAGTCATGGGCAAAGGCCAGACTGATCGACAAACGATCATAAAAATGAATCCTTTTATCCTGTATTAAATTTAATAAATATTCACGGATATCGGTCAATTTTGTGAAAAATAGGAAATCAAAATCTTCGATCTCTTCTGTCACAGGTTCGTCTTTTTCTTCATAGGAAAAAGTAAGTTTGTCCTCCTGTCCTAAAATAATTCTGCACGCCTCCGGGCAAGAAAGAGAAAGCGATATTTCTCTCAAATTTTCAAACTCTTCAATATGTCGCGGATATGTTCTGCATGTCCGGCATAAATACTCTTCTTTTAGTTCACGATAAATATCGCATAGATTTTCATCGTTCAAAAATGCACAGCGCTTGTCATACTGCTCAAAACAATGTTCCTTCCATTGAATACAGTTCTTCAGTCTGTTGCCAAAAGAACCTGTAACTTTTTTATATTTTTTTAGCGATGCATCATCAATCATGATCTGCCAGCCGGCACAGCAGGTATCTTCGCAACGGTCGGCAATGCATGAAAAATGTTGATAATAGTCAGGATATACGTATTCCATTGCTCTCTCCAATCTTATTTGACTTTTCTTCTATCATATCATCAAAATATTGCAAAAATATTACGCCGATTCAGAAAAATATGTTTATTTTAATAAAATTGTTACAAAAGTGTTGCATTTTATTTCTTTTCTGTTATAATGCTATACATAGGGAGTAAGGCATAACATAAAGGAGATTAGAATGAAAAAGATAAAACAGAAATTAGTATTATTGTTTATGATATTATCAATTGCTTTTAGCGGAACGATTTTACCTGCAAAAGAGACGCAGGCAGCAACGACGAAGGTCTATCTTGGTAAATACACTTTAACGGCATATTGTCCTTGTAAAAAATGCAGCGGCGGCCATGGTAAAAAAACTGCAAGCGGTAAAACAGCAAAGCAGGGTCGTACAATCGCTGTTGATAAAAAGAAAATTAAGCTCGGTACAAAAATTAATATAAACGGAAAAACATATATAGCTGAGGATACGGGCGGAGCGATTAAAGGAAATCGAATTGATGTATACTTTAGTTCCCACAAAAAAGCATTACAGTTTGGCAAGAAGAAAAATGTAAAGGTCTATAAAGTTGTAAAAAAATAATTTTTCAAATATGGAAGTTAAAAATCGCGGAAACGTTATATAGCGTTCCCGCGATTTTTCTTTCATAAAAAACTAATTTTATTGCTTTGCAAGATATGTAATAAAATCTGCACACTTTTCGATTCCAAATTCAGAACTGTCAAGTGTCAAATGATAATTCGATGCATCTCCCCAGATCTGGTCGGTATAATAACGATAATTTGTCTTTCTCGTCTTATCCTTATCCTTTAATACTTTTTCAATATTCTTATTCGGATCGCCGTATACTTCGATCGCGCGTTTTTTGCGGCTTTCCATATCAGCATGGATAAAGACATTCAGACAGTCATCCCTTTCCCTGAGAATATAATCCGCACAGCGTCCAACGATTACACAGTTTCCGATTCCTGCTATGTATAAGATCAATTCCCGCTGCTTCTGCCATAGATAGTCAGGAAGTGAAAAACCTGTAAATCCAATCCCCATGTAGCCGTTATAGCCATAATTAAATATATGGCTTCGTCTTGTATTCTCTCCAAACTTTTTAATATAATCAGGATTTAATCCTGTCGCTTCCGATACTGTGTTGATGATCGCCTGATCATAAAACGTATAGCCAAGTTTCTCGGCCGTCATTTTTGCAATATCGCGTCCACCACTTCCGTATTCACGGCTGATTGTAATGATCTTTTTCATGATGCCATCTGTCTCCTTTCTTATCGTTCCATCTGACCGATGATTGTCTTATATGCACGAAACATTAATACGACTGCCACAATACATGCTGCAAATTCGGCAATCGGAAATGCAAACCATATCGTATATTCCGCATTTGCCATCTTCGTAAATGCCCATGCGAGAGGTAATACGATCACACATAACCGAAGCAGTGATACAACCAACGAGCTGATGCCGCAACCGAGTGCCTGAAAGACGCCCTGAAATGCAATATTCGCTCCTGCGAATAAAAATCCTGCCGCAATAATTCTCGTCGCCGTTACACATAATGCAGCGGTATGGTCAGTCAGTCCAAATATCCCGATCAATGGTTCCGCAAATAATTCCAGACCAATGATTCCTGCCATCATAATAATTTCTACGTATAGTATACCATAAAATATACCTTGTGAAACTCTTTTTCTTTCCCCCATTCCATAATTGAAGGAAACAATCGGTGTAATCGCGTCTCTTAAGCCAAATCCGGCAAAAAACAGAAACTGCTGGATCTTATAAAAAATACCATATGCGGTAACTGCTGCGATCGAAACCGTTCCAAAGATAATATTAACGCCATAAGTCATAAAGGACATCAACGCCTGCATGATGATTGCCGGAAGCCCGATCGCATAGATTTCCTTTATAATGAAAAAATCAGGTTTCAGATAATGCAGTCCGCTGTCAACCTCTTTGTTCTTTTTATAATGAAAAGCCATCGCAACGACCATCGATACGATCTGTCCGAGTACCGTCGCATATGCCGCACCTTCAATGCCCATCTGCGGACAGCCAAACATACCAAAAATGAAGATCGGATCAAAGATGATATTCGTTAATGCTCCGACGATCTGCGCAATTGTCGAATAGACAGTCAGTCCCGTTGACTGCAGCAGTTTTTCATAAATTGCATATAAAATATTTCCGCCACAAAGCAGCGTACAGATTCTGAGATAAGACGTTCCCATACCCAGGATAATCGGATCGCCCGTCTGACTTCTTAAATATACTTTAATTCCAAACAGTCCAAACAAAAAGAACACCGCATAAATAATCAGTCCTAATGTAATACCGTTGCCTGCTGCTTTTGCCACCTTTTTTTGATTGCCCTGACCCAGACTTTTTGCAAGCAGCGTATTGACACCGACACCAGTTCCGATTCCAAATGCAACGATCAGCATCTGAACCGGAAACGCAAGCGTTAACGCATTGACCGCATATTCCCCTGCGTGTACGATTCCATCCGTGTCCGGCATTCTCGCTACAAACATACTGTCTACGATATTATAACATGCCTGAAGTACCATCGATAAGATGATTGGAAGTCCCATCGTAAACATAATCTTCGGAATGGATTCCGTTCCCATTTTATTCATTGTCACTTCTTCTTTCACAATTTTTCCTCCTTATTATTCAAGATCCAATCCTGCAAATCTTGTTCAATTTTATCCGGAGACTTTTTATGGAAAGCTGCCATAACCAAGAGTAAGCATTTCCGCTTGCCTTATGCCTTCGCGGAGCGTTTTTGTTGTATAAGAAATTTCAGAGGAATTTTCTATACAACAAAGAAAAAAGCGCAAATCCGATGATTCGGATTTACGCTTTCGCTACTCAATCGAATATATTTTAATAGAAAAAGATTCAAGTTGTCAAGTATTTTTATTTGATTTATTTTCCCTCTAACAGATTCTCGGCAGCAGTTCTCCGCCCGGCTGAGGCAGCAATGTCTCTGCTCCGATCTCAGTTGTTACGACAACTTTTCCAGCCATTGTATCGGTAATTTCACCGATAATCGCCGCATTTTTCGAGTATTTTCCCTGATGCAGCGTTTCAAGCAGAGCATCTGCCTGATCGGCAGGAGCAATAACGACGAGCGTTCCTTCGTTTGCGAGATACAACGGATCGAGTCCGAGCATTCCGCAGACACCTTTTACTGCAGGATCAACCGGAATCGCCGATGAATCCAGCTTTACGCCGACACTGCTTTCTGCCGCAATTTCATAAAGAACCGTTCCGACTCCACCGCGAGTTGCATCGCGGATCACGTGGATGTCCTTTGTCGTATTTAACATGGCTTCAACCGTTCCCCAGAGAGGCGCGCAGTCACTCTTGATATCCGCTTCAATGCCAAGATTTTCTCTTGCAAGCAGAATCGTACAGCCGTGGCGTCCGACATCTCCGGTTACGATAATCTTATCGCCCGGTTTAGCATATGCTCCTGAAGTATCCGCTCCTTCAATAATCTTACCAATTCCAGTTGTCGTAATAAAGATGTTGTCGACCTGTCCTTTACCTGCGACTTTCGTGTCACCGGCTACGATTTTGACACCGGCTTCTTTTGCGGTTTTTTCCATATAAGAGACAATTTCCTCTAATTTATCCATCGAAAATCCTTCTTCAATAATAAACGAACAAGTCATATACAACGGTTTCGCGCCCATACATGCGAGATCATTGACGGTTCCGCAGATGCTTAACTTACCGATATTTCCTCCGTTAAATTCATATGGAGATACGATAAACCCGTCAGTTGACATCGCAATTTTTCCGTCAACATGCAAAACTGCTGCATCGTCCGCGGTAAATTCCGGATTCGAAAAATGCGCCTGAAAAACTTGTTTAATTAATTCGGATGTCTGTTTTCCACCCGCGCCATGCGCAAGGGTTACTTTTTTTTCTGATTTCAATATTCTGATCCTCCCGTATTATTCCATTCCATATTGATAATAAGCCGAGCAGCTTCCTTCGTTGGAAACCATGCATGCACCGACTGGATGCTGCGGAGTACAGCCTTTCCCAAATACTTTGCAGTCAGATGGCTTACATTTTCCCTGTAAGACGTCGCCACAGCGGCAGGCAGGATTCGGCTTTCCTTTTATCTCCGGTAACTCAAATTTGATCCTTGCGTCATAGTCTTTGTATGCTTCTTTTAATTTCATGCCCGACATTGGAATCACGCCAAGTCCACGCCATTCTGAATCACATGCTTCCATAACTTCGGCAATCACCTTCCGAGCAGCAGGATTGCCATAAGAGCGAACAACTCTCGGATAGCAGTTGACAAAGTAAGGCCTTCCGGTTTTGGATTTTTCGATGATTACGGCGAGCGCGGTCAACAATTCTTTCGCCGTAAATCCCGCAATAACTCCCGAAATCACGCCGTCATTTGCTAGTTTTTGACATTCTTCCTCACCGGTAATTGCATTGACGTGTCCCGGATAGAGAAAAGCATCCGCACTTCCCTTTAATGCCTGATAAGCGTTTGGCATCGTTTTATTCGCAGTCAAAATCGAAAAATTATCCAGCTGCTGCAATTTTGCATTTTTAACCGCAAGGCAGGAAGACGGCGTTGTCGTTTCAAATCCAACCGATAAAAACACGACCTGTTCTTCCGGATGTTCCGCTGCATAATCGACCGCATCAAGCGGTGTATAGACAACTTGAATCTTTGCCCCTTCCGTTCTTGCTCCCGCAAGGCTCATTTTCGTTCCCGGAACACGGATCAGATCGCCAAAGGTACAGATCGTCACATGATGCTCAAGTGCCAGAAGTACCGCCTCATCGATAAATCCGACCGGCGTTACACAGACTGGACATCCGGGACCTGATATTAATTCAATGTTTTTTGGTAATATTTTTCGGATTCCCAGACGGAAGATCTCATGCGTATGCGTTCCACACACTTCCATAATCCGAAGCTTCGGACCATCATAGGATTTGATGATCTCCAAAGCGCTTTTCTTTTGTTCATCCATTATAACATCTCCATAATTTCATCTGTTTCACTTGCGTCATCATCGGTAATCTTCGCAATTGCGATTCCTGCATGCACCATGACATAATCGCCGGGTTCCAATTCTTCAATCAATTCTGCCGATACCTTTCTTTTCGCTCCGGAAGCGTCTACGACCGCCATTCCGTTTTTAACGCCAACAACTTTTGCCGCTAATCCAACACACATAATCTTATCCTCCTATATTTAAACTTACGATTACTCTGATTTTCGTTTCATTTATATAAACTTTCAAGATGGATTTCTTTGATTTATCTTATACATTGCCGCGACTGCCTGTCCGAGCGCAATTCCGCCGTCATTTGGAGGCAGCAAGCTGTGTTTTAAAACGAGAAATCCCTCTTCCGAAAGCCTTTTATCACATAATTTTAATAATAATTGATTCTGGAAAACGCCTCCACTCAATGCGCATGTCGTTAATCCGGTCATTTCCGATGCCCTTTTGCATCCCATAACGACCTGTTCTGCCAAGGCTGCATGGAACAGATAAGCGAGTTTTTCGATATCTTCTTGTTCGAGCTTCTTTTGAACCAGAAATCGAACCAGCTGCTGCGTTGGAAGAAGGAAACGATCCTCTGTTTCTTCCAAATCTGTAAAAGATTTCATTGTTCGGATCACTTGCTCAATCTCTTCCTGCACATCATCAGCAGAATGTTTTTCTTCATACCGCTCTGCCGCAAACTGTAAGGTCGTCGAAGCCTCTCCTTCAAAGGTTGAACTCAGACGAATGCCAAGAATCGCGCTGACCGCATCGAACAAGCGCCCGGCACTTGTGGAGATCACGCTGTTGATATGACGTCTGCCCATCTGCTGATAAACATTTCTCGTCGACTCATCGCATAGACAGAGTGCTTTTACAACCGACGCTGCCTGCTCTCCATACAAATCATTGATCATTGAAACAGCAATTCGCCATCCTTCTTTTGCAGACGCGTCGCCTCCGATTTGCAAGAACGGTTTAATACTGCCAACCCGTTCAAACCCACCGTAAGAAGCCTTTAAAAACTCTCCGCCCCAAATCGTTTCATCCATGCCATAGCCGGTTCCGTCGAATGATACACCAATCACCTGCTTATGATAATCGTTTTCCGCCATACAAGAAACGATATGTGCAAAGTGATGCTGAACCGGAAAAACTTCCAATCCTTGTTCTTCTGCGATCATCGTCGTATTATATTTTGGATGCATATCACAGGCGACGATCGTTGGCTTTGCTTCGAGCAGTTCTTCCATACGACGAATCGATTCTTCCAATGCAGTCACAGTTCGCAGATCCGCCATATCCCCAACATACGGAGATGGATAAAATAATCCGTTTTTCCCAATGCAAAAGGTATTTTTCAGTTCGCCGCCGACTGCCAATACCTGTCCACTGAAATGATCCGACAGCATAAACGGCAGCGGCGCATAGCCTCTCGATCGGCGGATCATGTACGGTTTATCCTGATAATAATCCATAACCGAATCATCCGCACGCAGACGGATCTTGCGATTATGCGATAAGATCAGATCGCAGAAAGACGATAATTCCTGCAATGCATCTTCATCGGTGCGGCAGATCGGAGCACCCGATACATTACCACTCGTCATTACGAAACAGTCCGTTGTCATCGATATTCCATCATTATAGTCAAATAATAACATCTGAACGGGTGCATACGGAAGCATCACGCCGACTTTCGGATTATCCGGCGCCACAGACGGAGCAAGCAGGCTGTTCGGATTCTTCTTCAATAAAATGATCGGCTTTTGATGCCCGTCTAATTCTTCTTCGCATGCCTTTGGAATCTGGCATTCACGGCGGACCGTTTCGATATCTTTCATCATGACCGCAAACGGTTTCATCGGACGCGTTTTTAATTCGCGCAGTCTTGCGACTGCTTCTTCATTCGTCGCATCACAGCACAGATGGAATCCGCCGATTCCTTTGACTGCAACAATTTTTCCTGCAAGGATCTCCTTGCGGACTAACGTAATCGCTTCTCTGCCCCGCTCTTTGCGTCCAATCAGATACACTTCGGGACCGCAGTCATTGCAGCATACCGGCTGCGCATCATACCTTCTTGTCTCGGCATGCGTGTATTCATACTCACATTCAAGGCACATCGGGAATTCTCCCATACTGGTCCGTTCCCGGTCATACGGCATTGAATCCAGAATCGTAAGCCGCGGTCCGCATGCAGTACAATTAATAAATGGATGCATATATCTTCGGTTATTCGGATCATATAATTCCTTTTGACATTTCTTGCAAGTCGCAATATCCGGTGATACAAAAATATCTCCTTCTTCCTTCTCACTTTCGATAATGTCAAATCGCTCAAAATCGATCCTATCAATCAGGCTAATATCCGTCTTCAAGACTGCCGACCGCTCTGGCGGATGATGTTCAAGATCATCAAGGAAACAATCGATCTGCTCCTTCGTACCCGTTGCGTAGATTTCGACATAGGAACCTTTATTTGCCACGCTTCCGGTAATGCCAGCCCGGTTTGCAATACGGCTGACAAACGGACGGAATCCGACGCCCTGAACGATGCCATAAACCCTGATCAGATTTGTTTTAAATTCCAATTTCTCCATTGTCATGTTCGTATTCCCCCGATACCGCAAAATGCGGCACATGAATAAATTCACCCTGATAGTCTTTTAATGCACGGCGAAGATAACGGTCTCCTAAGATCACGTCAAAATTCTCTTGTTTGATATATTCCGTAAAACCACTTTCTGTCTTTAAGATGACATCCTGCGGCTGTCTCAATTCCTTTTTGAGCATAAACCAGGAAGCAACGGTCACATCTACATCCTGCTGCTTCCTGATTTCCTTGCGGATTTCATTTGCAAGCACCTGCTGGTGAATCACTAGTACTTTTTTACTGCCCAGATCGGATAGTCGTTCTTTTAATGCTTCATCCAAGATCGGATAAGCAGTTTCATATGGAATGCCATAAGTCTTTTTCATATATTTTGCTGCTTTTAAGCCGGACGGAGCGATCACGAGATTCTTCGTTACCGTTGCCGCTTTTTTTAGAGCATCTAATCCGTCACCCATGCCATAGCAATAGACATGTTCATACCCTTCCGCTTTTAAGGCTTTCCGAATCTTTTGATCAGCAAGAACGCTGCTTATATTTAATGGCGTCGCTCCGATCACGCCGATTGCATTTTCCTTTGCTTGAGAGTTCGGATCGACAAATGTCCGAAAAAGTTCCATATATGTTTCCTCTTCTCCGGCATCATATAACTTTGTTCCAGTACATTCCACGGTAATGACCGGCAGGCCGCAACGTTTTTCACCCATGCGTTTTAACGCGCGAAAATCCGTTGCAATTACGGCAGGAACCGGCGTTCCGATGATCGCAGCGAATTGGGCATCAACTTTTTGCGCCGTGTCCTTTAACTTTTCAATCAAACGATCATCCCTTCCCAGGATCGCGTCCATATCCCGGAGTCCGGCGCTGAAGATCGCACTTTTTCGGACAAACCACCGCGGCTCATCAAATCCACATATATTGCCGGTACATCCACCCGCATCGCAGATGACCGTGATTCCACCGAGATCATATAGAACGCCGGCTGCTCCGGACTGATCTGGCGCAAATGGAGATAAATACTTCAACAACCCTTTCATCTATCTCACCCTCCTTTCCATTGCCTCGGAAAGTTCTTCAAACAGATGTCT
>JAUNOI010000005.1:0-57465 GCA_030531165.1 Lachnospiraceae bacterium | reverse complement strand
ATCCGAACGGCTGCCGTTCCTGATTCCACGGTACGTTGACGCTGTCCTGATGATAATACTCAGCATCCTTTCCGATCGTAATATCTGCAACACCATCTGAACAATCATAATGGATCATGGTCGGGGAAAGATTCGTATAAATCTTTGTCTGTGGACTTAATTTCGCAATCTTTTTAACATAAATAAAATTCTCCGCCGATACGGTCCCATAAATTTCGGAAACCCGATGCCCATATCGGAGAAGAGCGAGTGCAAGTTCAAATGAGCATGCATTCAGACATTCTCCGATCGCAAATGTTGTATTCGGATATTTGTTTGTAAAATCATCGACTGCCTTTTTCGCCTGATCATAATACATACGGTCATCAATCGTTACGCCAAGAGCACCTCCAAGCAGTTCATACTGACGGTGGATCTTATCGATCTGATACAGCCTTGTCAGTTCGATACCCGGAATTCCAAGACGCCGCTTGATATCCTCCGCTGCCAGACGACATTCCGGATTTAGGATCAGGTTAAAATTCGCCTCTGCCATCGACAAATACTCTTCAAAATCTCTGCATCTTGAGATTTCATGAATCTTTTTTACGCCCAGTTGATGCAGGATATCATAGATCTCCGAATCATCCAGAAACGGGGCAAATTCCCCTAGCAAATTAACAGTCGTCGGTTTCTTCTTCCGCGGTTTCAACAGCGAATAGACGGATTTGCGAACCTGTGTCATTGGCGGAACCCTGCCTTCCCTTGTCAATGCATACATATAACATGGAAGTACCGGAACTTCGGCATAATCGGATGCTTTTTTGCATACTCGTTCCATATCCGTTCCAAGCAATGCATCTACGCACGTAATACAGATCATAACTGCAGTCGGCTTTTCTTCAAGTGAATCAACCACTTCCTTGACCGCTTTTGATATTTTATTCAGGTGCCTTCCCGTAACGATATCCGTATCATCCATCAAAAGATAGAAGAAACGGTCACTATAGCCACCCAGTTTACTTAGCATCGTCGTATTTCTGCCACAGCATCCGGGCGCAACAAGCAGCATGACCGAACCCGGGATCGCAAGTCCCGCACGCTTTACCCCGAATCCTTGCGCTCCAGGCGAGTTAAACGATAATGTCGCCGGTGAACTGTAGATCAGATGTTTTGATGACTGCAATTCATCCGGAATTTGATCCACGCCCCGTACAGCAAGATCGGCAGCTGTAATATAATAAACTTCCTGTTTCATTTATTCCTCCTCAAGCAGGCGTTTTGCCAGATCGATATAGATTTTGCTGATTTCAAGATCGGGATTGCCTTCGATCACGGTCTTACCCTGATCTTCATACCGGATGATTTCATCACTTCTCGGTATATCAGCAATGATCTCAAGATTGCTCTCTTTTGCAAATACTTCGACTTTTTCCCGCTCATTTTCTACGTTACGGCGATTTAAGATAATGCCTTTGACCGTTGCATATCCACGGTCTTCAAAATTGTCTACCGCCGTTTTAATATTATTTGCTGCGTAAAGTGCCATCTTCTCTCCCGAAGTTACAATTAAAATCTCATTCGCATAACCTTCCCGGATCGGAGCCGCAAATCCGCCGCAGACAACATCCCCGAGAACGTCATATAATACGACGTCGGGCTTATATATTTCAAATAATTCCAGATCCTCCAACAGACTGAAAGTCGTAATGATCCCCCTGCCCGCGCAGCCGAGTCCCGGCGTTGGACCGCCGGTTTCAATACATAACACACCGCCGAACCCCTCTTTGGCAATCTGTTCGATTTCTTCGGGTTCTTCATCAAACTCCCGCAGATAATCCATGACCGGTCTGACCGGATTTCCACCAAGCAGATTGATCGTCGAATCCGCTTTCGGATCACAACCAATCTGAATGACTTTCTTTCCGAGGCTTGCAAATGCCGCGGCAAGATTGCCGGTCGTCGTCGATTTTCCAATGCCTCCTTTTCCATATATCGCAAGTTTTAACATGACGTTTCCTCCCTGTATCTCAAATCCCGGTTAATTAAATCAGGATTTTCTTTATCATAAATTCTTCCTGAAAATGCTTCATGCGGCAATGGATAAAATTCCAGCTGCCCACATAACGGCCGGTAGAGCGGATCTGCAATAACTCCATCTACGTCCTTTAAACGCTCGTTCAGATCGTCTTCTCCAGAGGTCCATTCATCCCCATCCCGTAGCAATTCAGCTTTCGTATCGAGCGGCACAAACACCCGGACATCCAGATCATATTCAAGTTCGATTGCGGACGCAAGCGATGTAGCAAAGACGGTCTCTCCGATCAGCGCGAGTCGTTTTTTCGCATTTTGATGGATTTTCTGTGTCGCAATTCGTGATTGCCCAGTCTGTACCGCATTTTTTAATTTATTAGCAAGGATGTCCGCATAGCGTCTGCCAAACGGAACTCCGACAACATACGGAATGTCAAAGCGTTCTTTCAAAAGCTTCGCTGCTTCCAGCCCGCCATAAGAGATGACGAGATTAACATGAGCTTTTGATGCCGATTGAATCTCCTCAAGAGAACTTCCCATTGCAAAACAGCTGTTTACACCGATTCCATGTTCCAAAAGCCATGTTTTGATCGAATCAACACTGCCGTTTAATGAGAAGTCAAGCGGCGTCGCTCCGAGAATATTTGCCGATATCTGTTCCGTCTTTTGAAACGCCTCCGTACAAAACCGTTTTGTAATCGCTTCAAGCGCCATCGAAATGCCTTTTGTATAATTTTGCATTCCATTTGCAGCAAATCCAAACGATGGAATCCCGGTTTCTCCCTCCACGACCATTGCGATCGCTTCCAAATCTGTTCCGATCATATATGGTATCGGCGCTCCAACGATTGCAATAAACGCGGGCTGCAATTGTTCCGCAGTTTCAATAATATCCTGAATCAGTTTTTCATCATCCCCCATAACCGCTTCCATCTCGGAAATCGCAGAAATGAAGATCATGCTGTCGATCTCATACCATCTCGGCTCATCATGAGTTGTATAAGTCGAATTACACCCCGATGCATCGTGCATCACGACCATACCGCCGAGTTCATATAGTGCAGAGCAGATGCCGAATTCATCGGATGAATATGTTGATATAAATCCTACTGCCTGTTTCATATACAGCTTTCACACCCGTAGCCCTTTCTCTGAATGATCTCTTTTCTCGGTTTCTCATTCAGGTATGCATCTTTCATCAGTTCCGCAATCTGGCGGATGCCGTCAAATCCAAACATTCCGCCGCTTTCAACAACATTGACAAAATAGTCGGTTCCAGTAAAATATGCAGCTTTTTGCCCGATTGCAAGTACTTTATGATCTCTGTTTCTCGGCAAGTACCGCATATTCGGCTGATTCGTCGATATGATCTGAATATCAGGATAATTCTGCCTGATCCAGTCAAAATCCGCCTGTTCCTCTGGCAAAAATACATCGGCATAAACCTCGGTCACACAAAATCCATACAAAAGCAGCATTTTCGTAAAACTCATGATCCGAAACGTAAACGTATAGTCCACTGCTATGTATGTATCACCAATCAATTGCTTTGCGCTCTTTAAAGCAGTTTGTGCTTCTTCTATATATGCCTTATAATTCTGCCGTTCTATTCCCAGATCATCGGTCAATTTATGATAATTTCTTTCCAGTTGTTCGAAATCAAATACGAACGGCAGATAGCGGTACTGCTGTCCAAGCCGTTTCTCTAAATCCTGAGCCGCTGGAATCCCGATCGGTTCATAGACAAGATTGAAAAATGATTCCGCCATATCCATATAATCTTCAAATGTTTCACACCAATTGAGCAACTGCAGTTTATATCCGTTTTGATTTAATAATCTTACGAGTTCAGACGTAATTGAAATCGGAAGATTGCTGCCGATCAGATTGATTTTCTTCGAATCCTTCTCCATCGGTTCGAGCAGGCTGAATAACTGCAGGCGCATCTTCTGATCCGGCGTCAGGCCGCTCTTTCTAAGCGTCGGAATCATATAACAGTCCATAAAATGGATCTCCGGAAACCGCTCTCTTAACGTGTCAAAGACGAGCGACTGATCATAAGCAAGAAAAAAGTGCTGGCAGCTGATAAACAGCAGGACGGCTTTCGGACGATAGTTTAATTTATGGAGCACATCAGTCACTCCATCGATCATCAGTGTTTCCATCGTTCCATCAATAACATTTTCCTCGCGTATCATAACCGACGAATAACGATCCATCGCATCCATCTCTGCCGCTGTCAAAACGACTCCTCTCAGACACCCTTGTGCACAGACAAAGATCTGATGTGATTCCGGGATCAGCATGCCCGTATGTACGATATTCCACGTTCCTCTTGCTGGGGAACTGTATTCGAGTCCCTGCTTAAACGGTGCGGGAAAATGTGCATCCCGAATCATCACTTTTGCCCCTTCGGTATGTTCTTCTCTTCCAATTCTTGTTAACATCCTGGCAACCCCTTTACTCTATTTCAATTTGTTTTCGTATCTGCTCTGCCAGCTGCACATACTGTTCTGCCATACGGCTGTCCGGAAAGGCTTCGAGCACCGTCTTGTTTAACAGTTCCGCCTCCTGAACCGTTTCGCTGAAATCCAGTTCACCGATGATCGATGTATGAATATCGCCACATAATTCCTGTACCTTTTTGCGTTCTTCTCGGACATTGCGTTTATTTAAGATCAGTCCGCCAAGCTTTGCATAACCGCGTCCTTTAAAATTGTCAATTGCCATCGCGATATTCGCAGCCGCGTAAATTGACATATTCTCTCCTGACGTAACGATAAATACCTGATCGGCATATCCGGACCGCATCGGCATTGAAAATCCGCCGCAAACGACGTCTCCGAGCACATCGTATAGCACAATATCCGGCTGATAGATCTCATAAGCGCCTTTTTCTTTTAACTTTTCCAATGCGGTAATGATTCCACGTCCGGCACAGCCAAGTCCTGGAATCGGGCCTCCTGCCTCGACACAGGCAACGCCGCCATACCCGATCGTCACGACTTCTTCCAGCGAAAAGTCCCGATTTTTCTTTCGGACGGTTTCTAAGACCGTCGGCAGCGTTTCCCCATGCCTCAATGCAATCGTCGAATCTGCTTTCGGATCGCAGCCAATCTGCATAACTTTCAGACCCTTTTTTGCAAACGCAACCGAAAGATTCGATACGATCGTCGATTTTCCGATACCGCCTTTTCCGTAAATTGCAATTTTTTTCATCTTCTTCACCCTTTAATGTTTTTCAGATGGGCGCTTCGAATACATCGTCTTGGCACTGACGCCCGAAAGCTTTCCGAGTTTCCCCGCCATCTGATTGATCACATCGGCAGGCGCGTCGATTGCGATGCTGATAATGTTCAAATCCTTTTCCCGGTATGGAACGCCCATTCTTCCGAGAATGTACATGCCATAATCGTGTAAAATATCATTGACATTACCGGTTGCATCCACATCCTCAATAATAATTCCGATAATTGCGATTCTTGTTTCCATGATATACTCCTATACAACCGGATGAAACACGCTCTGCAAGTTTCATCGGTTTGCGTGCGGCGGCAAATGGAAATGCGAGCATTTCCGCTTTCCTTGTGCCTTCGCGTAAAATAAAAAACCGCACCTTCATGAATAAAGATGCGGTATAACATACATTCTTTTCAAATCTTCTAAATTACAAAATCCAAATCCAGGAATTCGGTAAAAAGACAGACTTTCCTTTCTAAAACACATCTTTAATCTCAATGATCAGCTGTAATCTTACAGCTAAAAATTTTAATTTCAGATCTTCTTTGATGATACCATATTACGTTAAGAAAGGCAATCCTGCTTTTAACTAATTTTCTGCCGGACGCCCGAATACATCGAAATAGAATGATCGATTACGGTCTCCTGTACCGCGCAGATCTTATCTGCAATACAGACAATCGCGCTCTCTTTATATTTTGGTGCCCGGATATTCAGTGGAAACATATGCTTCTCGATAATATCTTTTTCCAAATCAGACAATGCAAAGTCGCGATCTGCATTTTTCAAAGCAGTACTTGCATGATAAAAACCATGCAGGCGGTGCGAAGGATCCGGGTCATGCCAGTCGTAAAGAAAATAATCGTGCAACAGCGCTCCTCTGACCAGCTCCTTCTCCCGAACCTTTAAATGCAATTTTCTGCAAATATACAAACTCATACATGCAACAGCCACGGAATGAGCATATACAGATGTCGAACCATGCTGCATAAACCGTTTTTCCGACTGCATTCCCTCCGAGCGAATAATATCGGAGCCATGTTTCATTAAAATATCATGTACGTTTTTTGAAATCTTCATAGTTATTTTAAGAAGCCGCTGATAATCTGTTCCTCTGCTTCTTCCTCCGTCAAACCTAACGTCATCAATTTCATAATCTGTTCTCCCGCAATCTTACCGATCGCCGCTTCGTGGATCAGTGCAGCATCCAGATCATTAGCTTCGAGCTGTGGTACTGCGAGAATCTTTGCATCGCCCATAATGATCGCATCACATTCCGTATGTCCGTTACAAGGTGCATTCCCGGTGATCTTTGAATCAAATTTCTGGTAAGAATTGTCCTTTGCTACCGAACGAGAAACGACATCAGCGGAAGCTCCTTCCCCGTTTAACTTCACTTCATAAATGCTTTCCGCATACTGATCTCCATGCGTCATCAGACGTTCTCTGACAACAAGAGAGGCTCCCGCGTCAAGTTCCGCCGTCGTCGTACGTACCGTCGAATCCACGCCTTTGATCTGAACCATCTCCATCTCCATGGAACTTCCTTCTTCCATATAGACTTCTGTACCTGGATTTAAGATACGCTTACCCTTTCCATCACCGGAACCGTAATGCTTTTCGACATATTTTACTTTTGCATTTTTGCCGACATAGAATCGGTGGATACCGTCGTGTTCCGAATCCTGGCTGCCGCAATTGTCAATCCCGCATCCGGCAACGATCACAACATCACTGTCTTCTCCGATATAAAAATCGTTATAGACCATTTCCTTTAATCCGCTTTTGCTCAAAACAACCGGAATGTGAACGCTTTCATTCTTTGTTCCCGGTTTAATCTTAATATCAATACCACTGACATCCTCTTTTGAAATAATATCGATATTCGCGGTTGTATGTCTGCCTGCCATACCGCTGTTCGCACGAATATTATAGGCACCTTCCGGAACCGCATGCAGATCCGCAACTTCTCTTAACAGTCTCTTCTGAATTTCATCGATTTTTATCATTGCTGCGCACCTCCCTGAGGAAATTTATTACATACATTGATTGCCGAAGATGTTCCGAGCAGTGTCGGTAAGATTTCATCCTTCGGACCGTGGTTTACGATTTCTCCATCCGCGATCACAACGATCTCATCAGCAATATTTAAAATACGTTCCTGATGGGAAATAATCAGAATCGAGCCATCCTGATTCTTCGCCTGCATTCGTTCAAATACCTGAATCAGATTCTGGAAACTCCATAAATCAATGCCTGCCTCCGGTTCGTCAAAGATCGAAAGCTGCGTGCCTCTTGCCAGAACCGTTGCAATCTCGATTCTCTTTAATTCCCCGCCGGATAAACTCGCATTGACTTCACGATTAATATAGTCTTTCGCACATAAACCGACCTCTGACAGATATTTGCACGCATCTGCAACAGACAGATTTTTCTTTGCCGCAATGCGAATCAGATCCAGTACCTGAATTCCTTTAAAGCGGACCGGCTGCTGAAATGCAAAACTAATTCCCATGTTCGCTCTTTCGGTAATACTTTTGTTTGTAATATCTTCTCCGTTGAAAAGAATTTGTCCGGAAGTTGGTTGCATGATTCCCGCAATTAATTTCGCGAGCGTGGATTTTCCCCCGCCGTTTGGTCCGGTAATGACTACGAATTTATTTTCATCAATTGTGAGACTGAGATCTCGGATAATCTCTTTTTGTCCGAGTTCATCGGACACATCAAATGATATATTCTTTAACTCTAACATAGTTCCTCCAATTATTTATCATATTGTTCTTAACTAATGAAACATTGTAACATATATCTTTTCGATATTCCATAAAAAACCATGATTTTATAAATATTTTAGCATCCATATTTCATCGTCTCTGTTTTTTCACTGTTCAAATCGTAAATATTCTCAAACGGAATTTTCGTATTGACAACTTTCAAGATCTTTGCATCCAAATCAATCTTCGATATCATTCCAATCTTTTCAATATAATCGGAATCCTCATAATAAATAACCGTAACCATATCCTTCACCTGAATCTGATGAAACTTCCGATCGAGCATTTCCTTTTGGTCATCGGATAGCTCAATTCTGGCAACGACCTTTTTTTCCTTCTTTCTCAATGCTTCGGAATAGCCTTTTAATGCTGCAAACGGCATAAACTGTTTTGCCCGTTCTTCCCGACTCATTTTCATTCTTCGATTCATCTTTTCCCTCTTTTTTGTACTACTTTCATTTTCCCGCTCTCTTTTTCAAATTCTTCTGTCTCATCGAACCCTGCCCGGTGTCCGCCGATCTGCTCATTTCGTTCGATCGTCGTTGCCCCTTTTTCAAGATTCATTCCCTTAAGAATCGCATTTTTCCCAAATTTATTTTTAATTTCGAGCATTGCCTTCTGCATTTTATGTTCCCGTTCCAATTCAGAAGGATCGGTAAACAGATCATACTGTTGATATGCTTCATCAACGACACGGTTAAAGGTAACTGTAAATCGATGGATCGGTATATGCCGGTCAACGATTCTGTCATATAAAGCAAGCGCCGCCTCTGTCATCTTCCTGGCAGAACTTGTCGTAACTGTCAATGTCGTTGTCCCATGTGCAAATTTCTGACAATAGCGCTTATTATAACCGATATGCAATGTAATCGAATCCGTGATAAATCCTTTATCGACTAATTCCAGACAGAGTAGGTCGATCATTTCTTTTAAGATCAGTTTCCCACCCTCAAAATCACAATCACATCCGAGTACCTGCCCGCTGCCGATCGAATTGGCCTTCGGTTTATAGTGTTTGATATCAGATATACGGGTCGTTTCTCTGCCCCACGCATGGTCGATCAGAAGTTCTGCATCGATTCCGAACAGCTGATATAAAATCTCCTCATCCATCCGTGCAACTTCCCCCATCGTCCGCATCCCGTTGTCTTCTAGTTTTTTCGCAATTCCTGGTCCGATTCTCCAAAAATCTGTAATCGGTCTATGGTTCCAGAGTGTTTCCTGATAAGTCCTTTCATCAAGTATTCCAATACGATCACTTGTATGTTTTGCCGTAATATCCAGAGCAATTTTTGCCAAATACAGATTCGTTCCAATACCGCATGCCGACAAGATCCGAGTCTGTTCATAGACATCCTGCATGATCATCATACTCAATTCTTTTGCCGTCATTCCATACATCGTCAAATAATCCGTTACATCCATAAATACTTCATCAATACTATAGACATGAATATCCTCTTTTGAAATATATTTCAGATAAATCGCATAAATATCCGCCGAAATTTCAATATAAGCTGCCATTCGCGGAGGAGCCATAATATATTCAATTGTCTTTGGAATTTCAAATACCCTGCACCGCCCCGGCACTCCCAATGCTTTCATTGACGGTGAAACCGCAAGGCAGATCGTCTTTTCGGTTCTTGAAGGATCGGCAACAACGAGATTCGTCGTCATCGGATCGAGTCCACGCGCAACGCATTCTACCGAAGCATAAAAAGATTTGAGATCGATACACAGATAAGTACGATTGATTTTCTCTTCTTTCAAAATCCTATTCCCCTTTTTCCATATTCTATTGATTATGCTTTGGAATCTATTTGTATTATATCACGGAAATCGCTGATTTATAAAAAGTTTATTTTTTCATGCTACGTTATAGTCAAATAAAAAAGAAACATTATGACAAAACAGAAAGGAAGTTGAAAATATGAGAGAACGTTTTGCACGATTTATGCAGGGTCGATACGGCGTTGACCAACTGGCACAATTTTTAAATATATTTATTTTGATACTAATTTTAATCAGCATCTTTTTCCACAACCGCATATTTGAATTACTCATTCTGTTGCTTCTGATTTTTTCTTACAGCCGAATCTTTTCAAGAAATTACGGCCGCTGTTCCGCACAAAATCAGTGGTTTTTGAATAAAACTTATGGAATCCGCAAACTGTTCGGAAAACAGAAAGCTTATAATGAAATTCGGAAAGATTATCATATTTATACGTGTAAAAAATGTAAACAGAAGATTAAGATTCCAAAAGGAAAAGGAAAAATTATTATTACCTGTCCAAAATGTGGAAATGAATTTCAGAAAAAAAGTTAATCTAATATTGATTTGACGAAAACTTCTTCGAATGAAACTGGTTCGAAGAAGTTTTTTCAAATTCTTTGTGATTCACTTCACAATCTTCATATTCGGATAAATCCGTTCCATCTTTGCATCCGTATAATAATCATCAACCTTCTGCTCGATCTCGTTTTCCGCGTTTACACCCTCGCTCCGTTCAACATACCGCACCATCGCAATCCCGGATAATGTAAAGTCAAACAGCATAAATATAAAAAAGATCACGGTCAGCCAGACCCCAGTCTTTTTTCGGATCCACAGAATCAGACTTCGCATATGTGGGTAAAAAAACTTTAATAAAATCCACGCAGCAATTCCCCAGAAAAAGCAGTAAAGCAGATTGATACGTCCACCGAGATTAAACGGCAGGTTGCTATAATCCCAAAAGATCGTACCGAATACGATTTCGGAAAATACGCTGCATATGTATTCATAAGCGGCTCCTAACAAAACGCCTGCAGCGAAAATCGAGCTGTCCGATTTTTCTGCATTTTTATACAATAACATAATAAATGCCATGACCGCAAATCCCCATACGATGCTGAACGGTCCGATTACAAGACTGCTTCGGCTCATCCAGACGCCTGCCTTTAAGCGACAGAAAACCGTTTCGAACAAATCACCACCCACAGCACCTAAAATAAACAGCCAGAACATGTCAAACGCACCTAGAGCGTCCGGAGAACGTTTTACATGCCGAGAAGCCTTCTCCAACGAATACGCTTCCCGAATTCTTCGTTTCGTCCGATTGGAAACAAAGAGTCCGAACCGGTCCACGATATCATGCAGCTTTTTATTCCATTGAAATGCTTTTACAAAATATTTTTCTAAATGCAGCAAAATCGCAATCGTGCACAGCAGATCGAGTCCGCCCCCAATTAACAGAACGAACGATAAAATCATCTGCAAAATCGACGGAAGATACCGGAAAATCCAAATAAGCTGATCATTAACATAATAAACCGCAAGGAAACCAAACAGCCCCCAAAGCAGCGAATAACGCAGGCAGATATAGCCATCTACATTGAATCTCAGATTTGAGTAATCCCACCATTTTTTGTGATTTAATTTTTCCAGATTCTTTCCGGTATACCATTCAGTGGCCGTAGCAATGATCATACATCCGAGATATAAAAATATCGGATACAGACGAAGTTCCTGTAAGAAAAAAGTCAGCAAAAATCCCGTAAATCCATAAATAAAGCAGAACGGACCGTTGATAAATCCACGATTTTTAAACTGTTTTTTTCGGATCGTTGTAACGGTTGACTCTGCGCACCATCCAAAAAATGAATATGCGTAAAACAACAAAATCATCTCAAAAATTGTATATTTCATTATTCTCTCCCTATCCTCATCTTTCCATTTATATTATTTCGATGACACATTATACCAGAAAATAATAACATATACATAAATTTTTCGACAAAATTCGTCTATTGATCAAATCGATCATTTTCCATCTGTGCTTTTGCCTTGCGTCCGATTTTCGAATTGGTTTTCATCGTACCGGCTCTTTCAATCATGCGGTTTCCATATTTGCGCCGTATTTCATCGACTGCCCGGTCGACTTTCTGATGCTTTGCATGGTCATTTGCGGAACGAAACAGCGAGATTTGCGTATACTCCTCATCAGTCAAAGAAGTCAATGAAACGCCAATCAGACGAAGTGGATCTCCATGCCATGCTTCTCCAAACAGGCGCTTTACATGTTCAAATATCTCATCCGTCACATCAGTGCTCCCTTCTAATTTGCACTGATGCGATTTATTTTTAAATGCCGTCGTACGGAACATAACCGCAACGCAGCTGCATTTTTTACGGTCGCGCCTCATTCTTGCGGAAACAACGTCTGTCTGTGCCAATAAGATTGGGATTGCCTGTTCGAGTGACACAATGTCATCCTCAAATGTCGTTTCAACACTATAACCCTTTGGATCATCCGGGACAGATTTTACTGGCGTATCATCCATTCCGTTCGCGTAAGAAAATAGCTGATGTCCTGATTTTTCTCCCAATAATGCCTGAATTTCCCGTTCATCACAATGCGCGAGCTCTCCAATCGTATGGATACCGGCTTTTTGGAGTTTCGATGCAGATGATTTTCCAAGAAATAACAATTTATTGACCGGAAGCGGCCACATCTTTTTCTCAATCTCATTCGGAAACAGCGTATGTACCTTATCCGGTTTTTCAAAGTCAGAAGCCATCTTTGCGAGTAATTTATTTACAGAAACTCCGATATTGACCGTGAATCCGAGCTCCTCGCGAATCCTATCCTTGATTTCATGCGCGGTAGCGATCGGATCGGGATATACGTATCCGGTTCCGCTCATATCCAAAAATACTTCATCAATAGAAAAAGACTCCATCGCTGGAGCGTAGGAATCGCAAATTTTTTTAAATGCTTTGGAACACCTGTCGTATAACTCGAAATCCGGCTTTACTGAAACGAGAGATGGGCATTTTCTTAATGCCATTGCCATTGGTTCTCCGGTTTTGACGCCATATTGTTTGGCAGGAATCGACTTTGCCACAACGATTCCGGTCCGCTTCATTGGATCTCCGCCGACACAGGCAGGAATCAGGCGAAGATCGGAAAGTCCTTCGCTTACACGCTTTACCGAACTCCACGACAGATAGGCACTATTTACATCGATATGAAAAATTAATCGTTCCATTTATTCGCTCTCCTGACTTTGTTTTTTCTTTTGTCTATATTATAATAGAAGAAAAAAATGATGTCTACGAAAGATTCATCAGAACGGAGGATAGACGATATGATTTCATTAGAAATTTGCTGTGGTTCTGCAGAAGATGCGATTGCAGCATGGCATGGAGGTGCTCCCCGTGTAGAACTAAATTCCGACTTATTCCACGGAGGACTGACGCCTTCGATCGGAACATTGAAAATCATCAAAAAAACAGTGCCAGGTCTAAATGTCATCTGTATGGTACGTCCGCGCGAAAGTGGATTTTGTTATACGGATACCGAATTTGAAGTTATGTTAGAGGATGCATCCGAACTATTAAAAAATGGTGCAGACGGTATCGCATTCGGATTTTTGCATGAAAACGGTTCCATTGATGAAACACGCTGCAGAACGATGCTTGAAATCATCGGAAAAAAAGAATCCGTATTCCATCGGGCAATCGACGTCGTTTCCGATGTATTATCCGCAGTTGATCAACTTGCTGAACTCGGATTTACGCGGATTTTAACGAGCGGACAAAAGCCGACTGCGTTAGAAGGCGCCCAAACGATTCAGGATATGATTGTGCGCGCTGCCGGTCGCATTGAGATCTTACCCGGAAGTGGTATTCGACCACACAATGCAGCGCAGTGCAGAGAAATCTTTGGGACACCGTATCTGCATGCATCCATGCATACGACTATCTGCGACAACAGCACACATCATCACCCTGAGATTCACTTTCATGGAAGCACACCGCTTCCGGAAAATCAGTATAAAACGATCCGTTGCGAAGATGTCGAAGAATTTATCCGGCAAGCAAATTTATAGAGATATTTCTTTAACTTACGATTTGTCGAGCAAGAAACCTTCTTTTCATGCGACTGGTGTGACAGCGCATAAATACAACATAAGCAGTCCGTCTTTTATGAAGAGTCCGCCCAAAACGCACTGCGTTTGAACGGTTTGGCGGACTTTGGTAATAAACGGAGCACAAGCCGTCTGCCTGTGCTCCTGTGTATAGAAGCCGAACTGCAAGTTGTACAAATACTCTGCACAATGCCGCATTCAAAGAAATTTTCTGGCTATCAATGACCAAGCTGCAGTTCATAGCCAAAGACGAAAGGCTGGTACCTGACAATAGAAAACTTCTTCGAATGGAACATTGCACAGAGTGCTGGAACAACTGGCTGTCTGGATTCTGCGGGCAGGAACACCACAGGCATCGTTAGATGACTGTTTCCCATAAATCATGCGGAAGGAAAGCTCGCTTGCCTATCCGCATGTTATGGGAAAAGAGAGGTGTTCCGTATGCTTTCATGTTCCGAGCCGTCAAGCGAAGCGGTTTAGGCTCGGACTATGGGTAAAATCCAGACTGCCTATGTTGTTCCGCTATTCTGTTGCACCAGTTCCATAAGAAGAAGTTTTCGATCAATCACAAATTAAGAAATCAACCCCATCTGTTTCAGCCCTTTTGCAATTCCATCTTTGTAAATAGAATCCGTAGAAGGGTATTTTTCTTTTAATTCCGGCGTGGCATCCCCCATCACCATTGGATGTGCCACCATCTCAAGCATCTCGATATCATTTGAGCTGTCACCGAATGCATAGGTCTGCTCGATTGGAATATCCAGATAATCGATCATGGTCCGGATTCCGGTTCCTTTCGAATATCCTTTTAAAATAATCTCAATATAGACATATTCCTGATGGATGATCGTATGGAAGTACGGGTTCAGGGCATCAGCAAGTTCGTTTAAACTCCGGCGTTCTTCTGGATAGCCGGTAATCTTAGATATTCGTTTCGGCATTTCGGAAATCGGCTTTAAGTATTCCGCATAATTTTCATTCATTCGCTTAACCGCAGGCTTGAATACTTCAGGTACATAATCCCGATCATAATAAGCATAGTCCGAATTTTCAACGTAAAATGGCACTCGATAGTCATAGAGCATCTTTATAATGCGATCACAATCTGCGCCGCACACTGCAGCATCCGTGAAAACTTGATTTCCAAATGCCACATAGGTTCCACATCCTCCTATCATCCCGTGAAACGGCATCTGTCGTATCTCCGGCGGAAGAATCGATTGGTTTCTTCCGGTGCAGAGTACAGCATAGTGTCCATTTTGTATGCATTGTTCAATTGCATGAACTGTACTTTTCGGTACGCGACAATCTCCGCGGTATAACGTTCCATCTACATCAAAAAAGATGATTTTTTTATCCATCAATCTCCCTCTCCATTCTAAAACTATAAATGAGAAAAATATCTTTTCTTTTCACTTCCATATAATAGACAAAAGACCGGAACCTGTCAAATCGGTTTCGGCCTTCTGTTTCCCTTCTCTTCAAAAAATTTTATTGTGTGTTATAAATTTTATCAAAAAGAGAATAAGAGTTATCATTATTTATTTTGCATTATGATCCAATTCTGGGATTGGTGCCATAACCGCGCGAAGTTTCATCTGATCCGCATCCCATACAGAGATGAAATTTTCATTTAGCATTCTGTCAATTGCGACAAACATCTGTTGAACATAATCTTCATGCGTCGGATATAATTCTTTTAATTTGCTTGTCGAAAACGGCTCATAACAGCTGTCCTGGTCATTTGTCGTTGTTCCGCTGTGATATGCTGCGATCGGAACATCGATCTGCGGAAGGCGGAGACCACCTTTGCAGTTGCCGTCTGCATCGATTGCTGCAAAACCATCTGCATCGGTTTCAATCATAGCAGGTGCATGCGGTGGCGCAACATTGTTTCTTGCCCATGCATCGAGATTGCGGACAGCCTGCCGCATCACTGCATCCAATGGAAGCGGAGAAAAATCAGTCGCCGGAAAACCAGTTGTCTGTCCGATTGCCTCTGTTTCCTCATATCCCGGACGATACAAACACCCAACAAATGTATTATGCGCATGGCTTGCTACTTCATAAAGGCGGAAACGGTCTCCGGTTTCATCGCTGTCCGGCCGTCTGTGGCTGATATGTCCTGCAAAATCCCTGAAATCCCATTGCGACATAATTCGGATGATCGGAACCGGACAATTCTTCGTGACCTGAATCGGATCTGTCGGTTCCGGCGGATCTTCTTCCTGATTTAATGGAACCATCATACTTCCCGTATAACTCAAATATCCGTCAAACGGCGGCTCGATCGGCGAAGGTCTGTCCGTTTCATGAAATACGTTAAAATAAGTAGACAGATACATTCCCGATTGAGAGCATCCAATCGCATAAACTTTTTCAACTGATGCGCCAACAAGGTCCGCGCCTTCTTTCTCTTTAAAGAAATATCCAAGCTGTGTCAGCATGTCCCAGAACAAACCATATTCGGTCTCTTTTGAACAATGCTGCCACATCAGAATTTTTTTACTGATCTCACCTGGATCTTGACTTGGATTTGTCCAATCCAGATCCGCATAGCGGACTGGATCATATTTTTTCAGAGAAGCGATACATCCTTCCCGAATCGTAATTCCAACGTAAATATCCCCATCCTGCAAAATCGACGGCCAAATCTGGCACCACATCGGCACTACATCCCATCCGTTTGTCGGATTGATCAGTTCCATTACAACATTTCCGCTGAACCTTTTCATATCTTTTGGTTTGCGGATCAAAAAACGGTTTGTGTAAGGCGATGCTTCGGATTTGATTTTGGCATGGCCATCTTTTAATGTATATACATTGGCTTTCCCGGAGAAAAAGTATTCTTCTTCTTCATACCCGTATCGATTCAAGTCGATCGGCACAAGCTGCCGATCAGCTGCATTCCACGGAATAGACTGTTCGGTACGGGGAATATATTTTACATTTTCAATTCTTAATAAATAACCCACTTTATTACCTTCTTTCTTAAACTGTTTAAACAACACCTGCTAATAATGAACTTCCGAGCGGAATAATAATTAGGCAGGATACGATGATCATAATCGCACAAACTACAATGCTGTATTTTGCAGTTCCTTTGTATTCAATCCCAATATCGGAGTATACGATCCCCATTGTCGGGCATGCGCTTACCGTACAGATTGCCGTACCACAGATTGCGATAACCGCACATGCAAATGCGAGAACCTGAGCAGGACTAATTCCTGGCACTGACATCATCGCAGGTACAAAGCTCGAACATACAACAACACCTGCAACAGTATTGGAACAGAAATTTGTAATCACACTTGCAATCAAAACACCAAGGAACATCGCGAGCATAACCGGCATATTCGATACAACCGGTCCTAACAGGCTCTGTAAACATGCGGAAATACCATATTCTTCCGCACCAACATTGCCTGCATAAAACATGATCGCACCGAGGAATATAATCATCGACCACGGTACTTTTGCTGCGGCTTTATTTAAATCCATAACCGGTTCACCGTCCACAGTAATGATGCAGAGCAGAGCACAGACAAGTGTTACTGATGCAGCAATTGAAATGCCGGAGAAATACTCTGCAACCGGTCCAAGGAAACTACAGTATGCGAGTACATAGCATGTTAAAATGACAAGCATTCCGGCAATCGCGATTTTTCCTTTTTTCGTAATCGGATTTGCTTTTAAATCCGCACGCATTTTGGCATCATCAAAATGCTCAAATTTCGATACGTCTGGACGGATAAATAATTTGATAACGATCATAGCCCCAACGATCATAATCACAAGATAGATCACTGCAACTTTAAAATAAGTCATTGCGGTAAATTTACTGAATCCGAGTCCCGCAACGAGCGCAACCATTGTAAGAACATACGGACGTCCCCAGATTAAAATGCCATCGCAGGTCTGGGAAACCCATCCTACTAATAAACCATGTGCTTTATAAAAATCATCTTCTTTTGTATATCCGATCGACTGCGTTACTTCGTACAGTAATCGGAAGAATAATACCGCAACGACCTGCGGAGCAGTAAAGATTGAGATGATTACCATCGCAACCGTAAACATAATCATAAATAAGGTTGGACGGCCGTGAATGAATTTACGGGAAATAATCCATTTTACAATCCATTCAAATGCGCCGCTTTCTTCCATTACGGATGCAACCATCAGAAACGGAATTACTGCCGCGCCACAGATATTGCCCCATAAGGTCATATAGGACGGTACTCCCGGCGCAACCTGAAGCATAACCGCCACAGTAACGCTAAAAAGGGATGTCCATCCGGTTCCGCATGTAAGCCATAAATAAATAGTCGGTAAGAACACAGAGAGCATTCTTACACCTGCATTTGTCAATCCGTGAGATTCCGGCAGTACAAAATACAAGATCACACCGGCAATCAACGCAATGATAAAATGCTTTTGATTCTTTTTCATAAGTCATTCCTCCTTTTACACACACACTTTCTTAACCTGACTTTTTTTTAACAATATTATTATAACTCGTTTCGATTTGTTTTCTAAATAACAATTAGACGACATTCTATTACATTTTGTAATATATTTTTATTGTATTTACAATAAAAATCAATCCCATCATAACATTTTGTAATAAAAATATGCTATAATATGGTCATAATAAGAAAGGAAACATGGCTATGACATTTGATCAATTGCAGTATTTTGTTACCATTGCCAAAACCGGAAGCATGACAAAAGCTGCCGAAAAACTGAATGTAGTTCAGCCTGCATTAAGCAGAACCATTCAAAGACTGGAATCAGAACTGGATACAAAATTATTTGATCGGAAAGGAAAAGCGATCACTCTAAACGAAAGCGGAAGCGCATTTTTGCAATTTGCAGAACAATGTGTAAACAGCTTTCATAAAATGAAAAATCTTCTATCCAATGAAGATGTACAGGGTTCCTTATTGATTGGTAACATGCTGGAAAATAAAGAAATCAACAAAGCAATCGTCGCTTTTTCAAAAACATATCCGAATATTCATATTGAAGTTATCCGTGCACCGAAAAAAGAGCATCCGTCTATATTTCAATTTTTCTTTGGCACAAGTGCTTACGAAAATACCTACCTGAAGGGTTCTTTAGATTCTGCAGAACTCTGGCAGGAATCGATGTCCATGATCGTATCCAAAAAACATGCATTCGCGAATCTGACAAAAATCCGCCTTGCTGAAGCAAAAGATTACCCATTTATTTTGCCGTGTGATACCGAATATTCGAATTTCATCAATCGTTTTTTTGAGCTGGCCGATTTTCAGCCGATTTCTTATTTTAAAACAAACGACCAATCCATGTTGATTGAGATGATACGAAATACGGATTGTGTAGCGCTCACTCCATCTTATTGCAACATTTACGGTCATCAGGATGACTTCCGACTGCTTCAGTTAACAGAACCGGAATATATACGGCATATTTTTCTTTATCGCCCTGTAAAAGATGCATATACAAAATCTGAGCAGGCATTTTGGGAGTTTATGATAGATTATTTCATCGAGTATCCTTTTGATTAACTTCTTTTTCATAAAAAATGGAGCGGCATTCTCAGACTGATGTGTCGCTCCATTTTTCTCCTTACTTACGATTATTTAATTTATGTTTCTTTTCGTATTTTACGAGCAGGTCTTTATTCGCTGTTTCGTAGTTGTTAAATTTACTTTCAACTTTTGCTTGATCGGTTTCCAAACCTTTGTACCAACTACACTTGTTAAAGTGATCGATCAAAAACGCATTCGTCTGGAATTTATAATTTCTTCGCGCGTATAACTCATTCAATGCGATCAATACTTCTTCTTCTGAAAGTTTACTCAGTTCGGATTCGCTCAGATAACGAGCGTCACTGTCATAGAACACAAATCCGTCGATTTTGTAATTTGCAGGAGTATAAGTTTTCTCCGCACGCACAAGATACTTTTGATTACTGAAACGGATATAAACCTCACGTTCTAATTCTGCCTCGGACTTTTTCTGCGTGGTATACTGTACAACATACATTGCTTTCTGTGCCTGATAAATCTCATTGTATACCTGATCCATAGAAGAAACATTGCTGATATTCCAATATGCACCGCCTGTCTGATTCGCAATATCCGTCAAATCCGAAGTATCGACGCCGTTTCCGATTCCTATGATATAAACAGGAATATCATACTGTTTTGCCTTTTCGATGACATAACTTTTCGAAGAAACACTGTTATTCTCCATGCCATCCGTAAAAGCGATGACACATTTCGCACCATCTTCTACTACAATATCGCTGATCGAATAGACAATTGCGTCATAAAGTGCTGTCATGTTACCCATATTCAGACCATTAATCGCACTTTTTAATGTTGATTCATTATCAGTGAAAAACTGTTCCCGATATACGCTGTCTGCAAAAGAATATAAAGCAGCCTTGTCATTGACATTAAACTGCATGCTGCTTACAAAGTTTGACATCGCTGTCTGAGCAAGTCCAAGATTTGATCCCATACTCGCACTGACATCGGCAACGATTGCCGTATTTAACCCTTCTTTCTGATCCATCTGGGAAACACTCTGAATCTTAACATCTTTATAGCCGACTTTCGCACTGATCCTTTCTTTTAAAGAAAATCCTGATGCATCCAGTTTATCAAGAGATTCTCCTGTCGATAGATCTGTAATGGACAGATATAATTTGACCGAAGGGAAATTTGTCACATCGATCTGACGTAGATCCATGCCATATTTGGAAGCGGAATTGGCAGCATCGATGATTCTTTTACATTCCTGATACTGTTTTTTGGCATTCAGATAATCATTTTTCTTTAAATACTTTGCTCCTTCTGATTTATACTTTGCAATATCATCGATCTCAACCTCGCAAAGATTGGATGTTCCGGCATTCGTTACTTCATCCGCCATTTTTTGAACCTTATCCTTTACAGAATTTTTCAATTCTTTTTCTAATTGATCCAGTTGATTCGAAGCATACTTGCAGGCATCCAGATCCTCTTTTGCAATCGCATTTTTAAAAGAATTTTTATCTTCATCATAAGAAGCCTGATCACTGTCTTCAACGATATAGGGATAAAATCGATCATCTAATTCATCGTAAGCCTTTTGATAAGCTGCAAGTTTTCTGCCCGGACTCGTCGCAATGTAGACGCCTCCTCCGATCAATATAAGAACAAGGACAATTACCGCAACCACTGCTTTTTTATTCATCGGTTTTTTTTCTCTCGGCGCTTTCTCCGGAGGGGCAGCCGGCATTCCCATCTTCGCACCGCAGTTCCGACAGAACTTGGCACCATCCGGATTCTCCTTTCCACAATTTGAACAAAACATTCTTTACCCTCTCTTTCTCACTATTTTCTACTGTCGATTGTAATAATCGATACCATTATTTGGAAGAAAATATGTTCTCAAATAGCCATCCGTAGAAACGATTACGAATTCATTCGTTTTCTCCAGATAGTAGACATCATCACCATCTTCTTTTTCCGTTTTGTGAAGCGCTTTATCGTTTGTTACAACCGCACTTGCCGCTTTTTCATATTCTTCAGCAGAAGAAAATCCCATTTCTTTTCCGTGTTTTTCGTAATGATTTTCTAATAATTCTGAATTTCGAAATGAATATCTCTTCCCCTCTGATTTCGATGCAGCACTATCTTCGGATTCTTTTTCATTGCTTCCCACAAGATTTTCTATAACAGATGAATCATTTTGATCCATGAGCGTAATAGAACCACCAGAAATTGCAATAATCAAAGCAATGATAGCAACAATGATTTTATGTTTCCATGAATAATCGTTTTTGTTCTTCATACTGACCTCCAGAACACATTTTTTATAGTATATCATAAAAAGGGAGCAATTGGCACAAAAAAAACACCTGCATCGGATATGTATAAATACACAATCGCGATGCAGGCGCCAATGATTTTTTATCTTATGAGAAAATTGGTTTTAAAGCTTCTGCTAAAGCATCTTTCTGAGCCTGTGCCTCTTCCAGATCTTTACCTAATGTCGTATAGTAACCCTTGATCTTCGGTTCTGTACCTGATGGACGAACAATAACAGATGCACCGCCTTCTAAGTCGTAACGGAGAACATTTGCAGCAGGAAGTCCTGTTGCTTCTGTATCTTTGTAATCTGTTACTTTTACAACTTTGTAGCCTGCAATCTCTGTAGGAGCTTCTTCACGAAGTCCTTTCATAATGCCTGCCATCTTGTCCATACCAGTAAGTCCAGGGAATTCGAAACTGTCTACTTTATTTAAGTAACGGCCATATTCCGAATAAATCTCTTCCAGACGCTGTTTGATAGAGCTTCCGATGCTTCTATAATAAGCAGCCATCTCGCAGATCAACATAGATGAAATAACCGCATCCTTATCACGTACATATGGTCCTGCAAGGTAACCATAAGATTCTTCAAATCCAAAGATGAAGCGATCAACTTCACCATCTGCTTCTAATCCTGCAATCTGATCGCCGATCCATTTAAATCCGGTAAGTACGCTTCTTAATTCAACGCCATAGTGTTCAGCTACTGCATCAGCAAGCGGTGTAGATACGATTGATTTGACAGCAACCGGATTAGCCGGCATCGTTCCTTTTTCGATACGCCCTGCACAGATGTAGTCTAATAAAAGAACACCCATCTCATTACCAGAAACTAATTCATAAGAACCATCCGGACACTTCATAGCGATTCCAACACGGTCAGCATCAGGGTCTGTAGCGAGCATCAGATCTGCACCGCTTTCTGTAGCAAGATTAACTCCCTGTTCCATAGCAGCATAAATCTCAGGATTTGGATAGCTGCAGGTTGTAAAGTAACCATTTGGATATTCCTGATCCGGAACGATCGTAATATCTGTGATTCCGATATCTTTTAATACTTTTGTTACAGGAACAAGACCTGTTCCGTTCAATGGAGAATAAACAAGTTTTAAACCTGCTGTCTTTGCAAGACCTGGACGAACCTGACGTGCCTCGATTGCTTCATAGAAAGCTTTCTGGCAGTCATCGCCAACGAACTTAATCAGTCCGCTTTCCACACCTTCTGCAAATGACATGCATTTTGCACCTGTTAATACATCTGTCTTCTGGATCTCAGCATATACGATTGCAGCTGCATCGTCTGTCATCTGACATCCGTCAGGACCATATGCTTTATATCCGTTATATTTTGATGGGTTATGTGATGCAGTTACCATGATACCTGCATTACATTCATAATAACGTGTTGCAAAAGAAAGAGCTGGAACTGGCATTAAAGCATCATAAATACGTACTTTAATTCCATTCGCTGCTAATACTCCTGCAGCAGTTTTCGCAAATACATCACTCTTAAGACGAGAATCGTAGCTAATTGCAACCGTCTGATTACCGCCTTGAGTTTTTACCCAGTTTGCAAGTCCTTGTGTAGCCTGGCGAACAACATAGATATTCATACGGTTTGTACCTGCTCCAAGTACACCACGAAGTCCAGCTGTTCCAAAAGCTAAAGCCACAGCAAAACGGTCTTTAATCTCATCATCGTTACCTTCGATTTTAGCAAGCTCCGGATTCAAATCACAATCTTCTAAATCAGCAGCAAGCCAACGTTCGTATTCTTTTTGATACATTTTCTTTACACGCTCCTATTTTTGTTTTTCAATGTGGACATTTTTAACGAAAATCCTATCTTTAATATAAACTATTTTGGCATATATGTCAATTCAGTTTACAACTTTTGCCTTTATGTTATACAACATTCTTATAATTTTGATAATATTTTCTCATTTTCGCCAGCAATGGGATTACCATAATAAACCATACGATCGGTTCCACAAGAATGACACCCCGGTATCCGAGTAAGGGTACGAGCGTTGCAGCCATCACGATCTTTCCGGCCATCTCCAGTCCACTCGAAATTAATGGGGTAACCCGGTCTCCAATTCCCTGCAAAGAGTTTCTGAAAACAAAAATAACTGCAACAACAAACTAAAATGTCGTATCAAATTTTAAATAATCCGAAGCATTTTGAATCATCTCCTGATTATGGCTTCCCGTAATCATATAAATCATCTGAGGACTCAACGTATAGCTTACTAAAAGGACAAGCACACACCAGATCATCGTATAAAGAGTTGCTATCCGAATCCCCTTTTCAATTCTCCGATACTCCTTTGCCCCATAATTTTGTCCGCAGTAAGTTGCCATCGTCTGGCCAATAACGATAAATACAGACATGAGCAGTTCCGTGATCTTTCTTGCAGCGGTCTGGGCAACGATATAAACTTCTCCAAGCTCGTTGATCGCAGTCTGTAAAATCAGTGATCCAATGTTAACAAGCGAACTCATAAATCCCATCGACAATCCCATGGATAGCATATTTTTTACCATATTGGGCGGCAGTTCTTTAAAATGTTCTTTTCGAAGATGTAAAATATCATATTTTTTCACAAGACATATCGCGCATATCAAAAGTGCTGCTATCTGTGACAAAACGGTTGCAAATGCGGCACCCCATACGCCGGTCTTTACAACTGCTAATAAAAGGAAGTCCCCTATGATATTCAGAACAACAGAAATTCCTAAAATGATCAATGGAGTCATACTATCGCCAATCGCTCTCATAACTGCCATCAAAATATCATAGAGCATCGTAATGATCATTCCGATCAAAATAATCCATATATATTGCTTCGCTTCTGCAAATAAAGAATCCGGCACGTTTAAAAAATGCAAAATTGGCGATAAAAATACAATAGAAAGCAACGTCAAAACAGCAGTTAATATGACTCCAAGCAACAATGCAATCGCGAAAGACTGTTTCATTCCTAAGTGATCTTTGGCTCCGAACTTTTGTGCCGTCATGATCGCAAATCCATTCGCGAGTCCCATTAAAAACCCAATCATCAAAGAATTCAATATCGTCGTGGAACCGACAGCTGCCAGAGCCTCTTCCCCTAAAAACGAACCAACGATTCGCGTATCCGCAAGACTGTATGTCAACTGTAATAAATTTCCTAAAAATATCGGTACCGCAAAACTAAAAATCAGTTTTGCCGGATCATCCTTTGTCATATTTCTCATCCTAAACTCCTCCAATTTCCTTTTGCCGTACTATTATAAACTGTTTTTGCACATTTTCAAATTATTTTTTCGAAAATCATACCATTTCTCTATGATTTAAATGGAAATCTTTCCAATTCTATGATAGAATAATTCTATTCCAAAATATTATATACGAAAAGAGGCAGATGAATATGAATTTTGTATTTATTTCTCCGCAGTTTCCAGATTCTTACTGGAATTTCTGTGACAGATTAAAACAACGCGGTGTCAATGTACTCGGAATCGGCGATTCTCCATATGATGGATTATCCGAACAGTTAAAGTCATGCCTGACCGAATACTACCGTGTCGATAACATGGAAGATTACGACCAAATGGTTCGTGCAATGGGATATTTTACTTACAAATATGGTAAGATTGACTGGCTGGAAAGCAATAACGAATATTGGCTGGAACAGGATGCAAGACTCCGTGCCGATTTTAATATCCAAACCGGCATGATGCCAGAACAGGTGGCAAATGTCCGCAGAAAATCAACGATGAAAAAGTTTTACGAGCAGGCAGGCGTTCCGGTCGCACGCTATCATATGGTTTCTTCTTATGAAGAAGGCATTGCATTTGCAAATACTGTCGGATATCCAGTATTTGTTAAGCCGGATGGCGGCATGGGTGCAGAAGATAGCTACAAGTTATCAAATGAGGACGATATGCGCTGGTTCTATTCCATCAAAAAAGAGGTTCCATATATTATGGAAGAATTTATCTGCGGAGATATCTGGTCCTATGATGGTGTCTCCGACAGCAACGGCGATATTATCTTTGAATCATGCGTATCATGGCCGAGAAGCGTTGCGGATATCGTAAATAACAAAGACCATCTCGCTTATTATACGGCTAACATGCTGCCTGACGATCTGCGGGAAAAAGGACGCGCGACAGTCAAATCATTTAACGTCAAAAGCCGCTTCTTCCATCTCGAATTCTTCCGTCTCATCGAGGCCAAAGAAGGACTCGGAGATGTCGGTGATATTGTAGCATTGGAAGTAAACATGAGACCAGCTGGCGGCTGGACGCCTGATATGTATAACTTTGCAAACAGCGTCGATGTCTACAGCATTTGGGCAGATATGGTCGTATATGACAAAACTTACGTCGACCTGACTCAGCAAAAGTACTTTGCTGTCTACGCAAGCCAGCGCTACGGCAAGCCATATGTACATAATTTCGATGATATCCGTGCAAAATATGCAGGTAAGATCGTATTAGACGAAGAAATCCCGGATGCATTGAGCGGAGCAATGGGCAATCATATGTGGACTGCCAAATTGGATACCGAAGCAGAAAAAGACGAATTTATCCGATTTGTTCAGGAGACATATTAATTCTTGTCATATAGAAGAACCCCACGGAATAGAGCAATTCCGTGGGGTTTTTTATATCTGTATTCGATTTGCATCTAATACGCGGTCTTGCGTATACATAATAATCTTATCCCCGACTTTAATTTCAAGATTTCCATTCGGAATGAGCATTTGATCACCCCGATCGACAAATACGATAACCGATCTCCGTGATATATCCAGATTGCGTATCTGTTCACCTGCCCATTCATTTTGTTCTTTAATCTCAATTTCCTTTAATTCGATGCGGCTCTCTCCAGCGAATGATTCTGCAGCAAGTACGATCGTATCACCCGGATAAAGGATAACTTCGCCCCGTGGGACAATGATGTTCTCCTTTCGCTGAATCACGACAACGAGCATTCCGCGCGGCAATCCAAGGTCTTTAATCGCCTGGTTTGCCCATGCATCCTTCTCCTTCAAACGCACTTTAATAAAACGCACATCGCCTTCCTGCGCATATTCGCTGATCTGCTTAATCCGGTTATACTGCTCAACAAATCCCGCAGAAATAATACCGGTAGGAATCGCTACCATGCCGACGCCTAAAAAGGAAATAAAGATTCCAAATAACTTTCCCAGAAAAGTAACCGGATAAATATCCCCGTATCCAACGGTCAGCAGTGTCGATACTGACCACCAGATTCCTGAAAATGCATTTTGAAAAATATCCGGCTGTGCCTTATTTTCCAGACTATACATACAGAGGCTGGATGCAAGCATTAAAATCAAAATGATAAACACCGATGACATCAACTGCTGCCGTTTGCCAACGATAACTTCTGTAATTACATTTAAAGAATCGTAATATGCATTGATCCGAAACAAACGGAAAATCCGTATAATTCGGAATATACGGAATGCAACTGCTCCCGATGGGAAAAAGATCGGAAGAAAATACGGAAGAAATGACAGCAAGTCTACGACACCTGAAAATGACAAAATATATTTTCGTATCGCTTTCAGTTCCGTATTTGCTTTATATAAGTATTTTGCCGTCCAAAGCCGAAGCAAATAATCAATTGCAAAAAAGATGACCGTAATCTGCTCGACCAGCAACAGGACCGAACCGTATTGCAACTCTATTGATGTAAATGTCATTAACACACTGACCATCAGATTAATGACGATTGCCACCGTACTGAATAAATCATATCCGCGGCTAACCGGATTATCTATTCCGCCGACTTCAATGATCGTCGACAGTTTTTTTCTTCTGTATTCCCAATTTGACATCGTGCTTTATGACTCCTGTGCTTCCTGTTTGATATAGAAGAAATCTTTTACCATTCGTCCATCAACAAACACGTAGCCCACCGTATCTCCTTCCCATAAAACCTGCCAGTTAGAGATACCGGTGACTTCAAATACATCCCAGGTATCCATTAAGATAAATACTTTTCTTTCCTCGCCGCTTCCCGTATAAAATTTTTTCAAACAGGTATGATACTGAACGCGGATCTTCGCTTTGCTTCCTTCCTTTTTCCTGCGTGGAAGTAAAATCAAATCGGTGCCAGCCTTAAATATACATACTGCACATAAAATTTCTAATATCTTTTCCATAGATGGAATCCATTTTCCAAACTGATAGAGACACACCGCAACCAAAAGCCATAAGATAATGTTTCGAATAAATCCGATATTATTCAAATTCAAATCTTCTTTTACCATATCCGCATCAACTTTATCTGCGACCAGACATTTACATAATGTCTTTTCCGCCGGCGCTGCATCTTTATCATGTTCCACCGGCTGTGAATGATCATATGATTCTTCCTTCATCATTGACTGCAATATAATCTCGATCTCACTGTCGGTTTCAGCAGAAATACCATTTTCATCTGTCTGCTTCTTCATCTCAACCGCTTTTTGCATATATTCTTCATCAAACACAACAACCTGATTTTCACAGGAAAGATTCAGCGAATAGCGTGGCAGCATATCATACGGATGTTCTGCCGCTTCTGTTAAATCTTCTTTTGGAATCAACAGCCCCCAGATCCTATCCGCTTCTGTCTGCTTATATACGGATACATATTCACTTTCCGCGACATTTAAAATGGTGATCTCGCTGTTATCATACACAACACGAATTAAATTTTTTTCAAAATACGGTTGTAATACTTCTTTTACGTCATTAAATTTCATTTTTATCCTACCTTTTTATTTTATCGTCGTATATCTGTTTAAAATATCTCTAACACTTCCCAAATATGATCTGCCGAACAAATTCAGGTGATTCAAAAGATGATATAAATGATATATATCTCTTCTTTCAAAAAAATCTTTTTCAATCGGATTGATTTCATGATAGGCAGCGTAAAAGGAAGCCGGAAAACTTCCAAAAAGCTGCGTCATAGCCAGATCAGTTTCAAAATCCCCGACATAGGAGGCGGGATCCAAAATCCATGCATTGCCGTCATTCCCACATATAACATTGCCGCTCCACAGATCGCCATGCAACAGGGAAGAATCTTCCGGTTCCCTCAAATACGCGTCCAGGTGATCGAGCAGATATCGACACTGCTTTCTCATCTTTGGATCAAAATATCCCTCCGCCATGTTCATCTGCGGAGCCAGGCGGCAATCCCGGTAAAATGATATCCATGAAGATTTCAGCGAATTTTTCTGCGGATTCGAACCAATATAATTATCCGTCAAAAATCCGTACTTCACATCACGATCCTCGCCTGTTACAAATTGAGAGCATTCCGCTTTATGCATGCTGGCAAGCTGATGACCGAAATGCTCCCAATACGTTTCTCTCCGGGAAGTACCATGTATGAATTCAAGCATCAAAAACGAAATTCCCTTGTCCTGATCCGTGCCAAATCCCAGTGGTTTCGGAACACCAATCTGTTTTGTCGCCCGCATTGCGAGGAGTCCGTCAATCTCCGTTTCAAAAAAATGCAGGCGGCCGAACGTATTTGTCTTAAGAAAAACCGTCTCTCCATTGGAAAGTTTCACCTGATAAGCATCATTAATATCGCCTCCATAAACCCGTTGCATATGGACTTCTCCCGTCTGTCCGCCATAAACATCCTGAATCGCCGACATGACGGAATCATACTGTCTTTTCCTCATGATTCCAACTTTTCCAGCGTTTCTTCGGTCAGACGAATTGCATCTTCTATACATCCCGGACAGCTTCTCAATACTTTTCCGGTTTCAATCCCCTTTAAATCTTTGCAAAGCGTTGCTCCGTTTTTTTCACGGAACTTAGCAACGAGTTCTCGCATTAGTTTCATCGTAGCAGGTTTTGAATTTGGTTTTTCTAAATTGGCCGTGCTGTTCTTGCTTCCGATTACCATAGCTGCTCCGGAAAGTGCCCCACAGACACCCTGCATATCTGCCATTCCTGCTCCGAAACCTTCCGCCATCTTAAATACCGCTTCTTCCGTTAATCCCATCTCATCACAGAATACACATGCAACTGCCTGACAGCAGTTATATCCCTTATTATGCTTTTCATCTCCTAATTTTGTACGATCCATTGTTCTGTTCTCCTTTGTTTTTTCGATATATCAACTATAACGCTTTTTGGCGGGTGTTACAAGTCTTTCATTAAAACCTGAAGTATCATAATGTGATATTCCTCATCACGGATGATTCTCTCTAATACGGCATTAATATAAGGATCCCTTATCATCTGCATATGTTTTTTATATTGCAAAATCGCCGCCTCTTCCGATTCAATGCTGACCCGGAGGATCTGCTCTGCATTGTCGGGAAGAGTCAGATATTTCGGCGTCCACATTCTTTGCTTTCCATTATTCATTTTCGCCGTAAAACTGATATTGCCACCTAATAAAACGATCATCTCTCCCAATTTTTGCAAATGAATCATTTCCGCCATTGCAATTCCTAATATTGTCTTTGCAATCGGACATTTCTCACACGACAGACGATTTTCATTGTTAATGTATTGTGTAATGGCTGACATCTCAGAAACCGCTCCGCAATAATCGAAGCTTAAAAGATTGGCATACGCCAGATTCTTCTCCCTTACTTTTACCGATGGATACGGTAAATCAAGCATAATCGGTCTGACAGAAGCAAAATCACATGTATTTTCCATCGTACTTATTCTTTTTTCCATACGAAAAACTCCAATATATCATTTTATATAATATATTGGAGTTTTCTTAACATGTGAAAAATGATACTTGGCATCTTAACAAACGGACAACATTCGTTGTTCTTATATCCCATCGCATCAGCCCCATAAGGAGAAGTTTTTGATCAATCACAATTAATTAAGACACCTTGGCTGATAATTCAGTATCTCCCTCACACTTTCCTGATCGACCTCATTGCTGACATACGTCCATGTCCCATCCGAATGTTCACGTATCGTAACCTTATGACGGAATGCACAGTCCGTTCCATCCTCCGGTAATATCGCTTCAATATCGGCTGTTATGGTTCCGTTCGGATTTTTTACACATTTTACGACTTCCGGCACTGGTTTCAACATCGGGGAATGATGATACCCGTTAATCTCAACCCACGTATACGTTTCTCTATCGGCATTGTAACCTGCCTGTTTGCGTAGTGTTTCTGTTGATATTGAAAAGTACTTTTGGATTAAGGATTCGAATACATCTTTGGGGACCCCTCCCGCATATTGATCTTCCCTCGGGTAATCTCCATTTTCCATCGCATAAAGGACGTCAAACAGATCATTAAAATAAATCTGACTTGTATCCTTTTCATCCCAGTTTACGCTAAAGAGATTGTTGCAAAAATAGCTGATCGGAATCACACACTTTTTAGCAAGTTCTCTGCATTCTGCATCGAGCGGAAGAATCCGGTAAAAAACATGCATGTCCATTTCCTGATTTCTGGATCTGGCTTTTTCCCAGATCAACCATCCTTTCTTCGTGTATTCCCATTGATACACCTGTATTTTTTCCAGATAATTCAGACTGAGTTTCATGTTATCATCAAAAAATGCACTGGATGAAGTAATCCAAAGCTTTTTTCCATGAAATTCAAGTCTATAATAGAGGAAAATACCTCCTGAATGAACCGCATAAAATTCCGCCTGCGCATCCTGTCCATTTTTTGCGTTTTCGAGACTTCGATTAACCTCTTCATAATTCTTCATATTCGAGTCGTATTCGCCACATGTAACCGCGTATCCGGGCGATGCCAGTACATCCATCATCTGATGCACCGTTTCCTCCTCTAAATCCACGCTGCACTCCTGTCCCTTTGCTTCTGTTTCATACAGATCCCTGCATTTTCCGGCAGCAGTAAAGATCTTCTTCTTTGCCAAATCCGATTCCCTCTGCGTCATATCCATATATTTTATCTGATAATCAGAATCCTCTACTGCTGTTGTATCATCTGTTTCTTCCCTTTCACTCGATCGATTTTCTCCATGCTGATATACTGCATATCCGAATAATACGAGCAGGCATATGATAAAACACGTTATTATCTTCTTTTTTGGCATTTTACAATCCTCTCATTCTATTTCATTTTTAAATAAGCATCCAAAACCGCTTTATCTTTGCGGACAACGTAACCACTGCCTCCGATATTTTTTACATCTTCGACCATACTGACAAGTAAAACCGGCGTTTCGACTGCCTTATCTTTCGTAAATACCGCAAACCAGCCAAGTTCCGTACCGCTTGTATCCGTTTTGGAAGCTTTGATCTCCGCTGTGCCGGTCTTTCCTGCCAGACGGATATCCGTCCGATGTGCCGCATATCCGGTTCCATGAGGATCATTGACAACTGCGTCTAGTCCAGATAAAACTTCTTCTGTCATTTCATCTGAAAATGCCTCTTCGATCCAAACAGAAGCCTCCTTCTCCTCCTGATATATTAAAGACGGCTGTATCACATTTCCCTGATTGCAGAACAAAGTATATAACGATGCAAGATGCAGCGGGTTGATCAATATCTGTCCTTGTCCGTAGCCACTGTCCGCAAGTTGTATTTCTGATTCGATTGTACCGTTATTGGAATATTGGGAATTTTTCATTTTGATTTCAAATGGAATTTCCTCATCAAATCCCAGACTTTGGAGGGACCTCACGAAATCATCTGCGCCGATCCGCAAGGCTGCTTTTGCAAAATAAATGTTGTCCGAATAAATAAGAGCATTTTTCAAATTCACTGGTTGGTACGTATGCAGCGTTGTCACACGGTACTCACCCCATGATGCATCCTTTTGCCAGCTTGTTCCTTCACTTCCATAATCTTTCTGCGGATCAATTGCCCCATACGTCAGCCCAATCGCAGACGTCATTGGTTTAAAAGTCGAACCCGGACACCAAATCTGGCGAAATCGATTGTATAATGGCTTTTTCTTATCCTTATTTAAACTGTTCCATAAACGATCAGACATGCCAAAAATAAAATCATTATTATCAAAGGAAGGCGTGCTGATCATCGCCAGCACTTCTCCCGTATATGGGTTCATTGCGACAGAACAGCTCTTATCCTTTTGGAATTGGCGATATAGCTCTCTTTGCAGGTTACTGTCAATCGTAAGCTGAATATCTTTGCCATTCTGGACTGACTTTTCAACGATCGTCTCTTTTCTCTTTCCTGATTGATCCAGAATGTAGATTTCATGCCCATCCGTGCCTTTTAACCCTTTTTCATACAAACTCTCGATTCCACTTTTCCCAATCTGACTATTCACATCATAATCTTCACCCTTATGCTCTTCCAAATCCTCCGCCGTTACTTTTTGCACATAACCGATCAGATGAGAAGCCGCTTCACCCAATGGATATTCCCGTACTTGTGTATCGGAGATCATGACACCCGGAATTGTCAGAAGTTCTTTCTGCCGCTTCTGTTCTTCCTTGAACTCTCTGTTCCGGCTCTGATCTGATACAGCCGCTTCGGTGAGTTTCGGAATCGTCTTGATCGGCACAAATGAGTCCTCTTTTACCCATTTTGCTGATAATTTGTCCTCAATCGTTTTCTCTTTTACCTCAAGCAGTTGGGAAATTTGAGAAATCGCTTTTTCTTTATCCTTTAATTTACCTGGTACAATTCCGACTGAGGAAGCGCAACCGCTTCCTGCAAGCCTTTGTCCGCTGCGGTCTAAAATTCTTCCTCTTTCTGCTTTGGTTGTTTTGATCCTTATTTTATCTTCCGCGCCTAAATTCGGATAAATCATGCCATCATCCCAGACGAGTTTCCAGCCGTCTTTCCAAAGCACAAAATGAGCTTCATGTTCAAAACTCACTTTTCCGGCAACCGTATCAAACGAACATTGATATCGGATCACCTTGCCCCCATTCTTCTTTTCCACAATTTCAAGATTAAAATTCTCTGCTTCCATTCCCTCATAAATATTGGAATTTCTCTGCTTGAACTCTTCTTTTGTCATATTCTTCAAATTCTTTGTATCGATCATGTGGTACATTTCATCGTATTTTTGTTCAGAAACAGCATCCATATAATCTCTTAACAGAGATTCCGTCTTCTTTCTACCCGTCCAGCGCACAACGAAAAAGAAACACAACACCCCGATCAAAACGAGAATCAAGCTACAGACGACTATTCTCCGTTTATTTTCTTTTCCTCCACCTTCCATAACTTCCTCCTTTTCCTTCTATATCTTACATTTGTAATATTTAATATTATGCACCGCTTTTCTTCTCTTGTCAACGTCTCTTGTTGACGATTTCTGGATTCTCATTTATAATAATTATTACAAAAGTAAGATTAAAGGAGACTACGAATGGAAAAATTACCACAGATCTCAGAAGCGGAATATGAGATTATGAAGATTCTCTGGAACGAATATCCACTTAGTACAAATGAAGTATGTGATCTCGCCCAACAGAGCCACAGCTGGAATAAAAAGACCATCCATACCCTGTTATCAAGACTGACGTCCAAGCATGTTATCTCCTATGAACAGCGCGGCAGGATGTATTATTATTATCCGATGATTTCAAAGAAAAAATATCTGAATCAGGAAAATCATCATTTTTTAAACCGGTTTTATAACGGCAAAGTTGCACCCATGCTTTCATCCCTGCTAGATCAGACGGATCTGTCCGATTCTGATTTCCAGGAATTGTACGGGATATTGGATTCAAAAAGAAAGAACGAGGACACGCCATGAGATTTCCGATACATTTTTTACTCTGTAATATTATGATCAGCCTTTTACTCGGCATCTTTTTCCTGATAAAAAAAGGATTGAAAAAACATCTAACACCGTACGTACAATATGATCTATGGTATATTTTCGTATTTGCACTGCTCTTGCCATTTTTGCCGTATGAGATTTTTTCTCCTTCCGGATTGTGGAGACAGATTTGGAGCCTGATACCAAAAAGTTCTGCACAGACGATTTCCACTCTTTCAAAGGCGGCCTCCGCTTCCATAAATGTCGCGGACACTTTCCATACGGAATATGATATTGCCGCCGCTTCTTCTCATTCCGCATTTTACAAAACCTTATGGATTATCTGGACAGCGGGCATGATTTTAACTGCATGTTATTTTCTTTTTTCCATTATGAAAGTACATATTTATCGACGACAGGCTTATTCGGTTACTTCACAGAACGAACCGGAATTATACAAACAATTCCGTTCCTGCGCTGATGAATTGCGGATCAGACGAAGAATTCGACTGTATGCTTCCTGCAGTATCTCAAACCCTGTTTCTTATGGATTATTGCATCCAATTATTATGATTCCTCAGGATTTGGATATTTTACTGCCTAAAGACGAACTGCGTTTTATTTTTCTGCATGAATTACAGCATTATAAACAAAAAGATATGATTTTGAATCACCTTACTTGTTTCTGGCAAATCCTATATTGGTTTAATCCATTCATCTGGTATGGATTTCGACAATTCAGAAATGACCGTGAAATTGCCTGCGATCATTCCGTCCTTCGTGTAATTGGCAGTAAAAATTCGGTCAACTACGGACATGCATTGCTCAAATATGCGGGACAGATGCAAAAAGACTTATTTGCCGCTCCATTTTCCACAATGGGTGGAAGCAACCATACGATCCGGCAGAGAATTCGGGAAATTGCGGCTTATCAACGTGCAACGGTTTCGCAAAGAATCGTAAGCGCGGGAATCTTTCTTTTTTCTCTGATTCTCATCTGCTGTTCGAGTCCATTGCTGATGCATACTGCTGCATCAGATTATGCATCCGTGACTCTTAACGGAAAAACGATAAGAACAATTGACGTTTCTCCGTTTTTTCACGGAATCGACGGTTCTTTTGTCCTATACGATATGTCTAACAACGAATACCGACTATATAATGAGGAACTTTGTACCAAACGCATATCGCCTGATTCGACATTTAAAATATATAGCGGCTTATTTGCTCTCGAAGAACATATCATATCCGCCGATGCTTCTTCAATCAAATGGGATGGAACAAATCAGCCATTTGCTGCATGGAACCAAGATCAGACTCTCGATTCCGCGATGAAAAATTCCGTAAACTGGTATTTTCAGAATCTCGACCATAAATTAGGGATTTCAAAACTATCGCAATATTACCATAGAATATCTTACGGAAACTGTGATCTGACCGGAGGAATTGGGGAATACTGGGCAGAATCCTCATTAAAAATCTCCCCATTCGAACAGACAGAGCTTCTCACGGATCTGCTTACCAACAAATGGATTTTTCAAGAGGAAAATATTCAAATGATTCGAAATTCGCTCTATCTGACGGATATGAACAACGGGAAACTTTATGGAAAAACCGGTTCCGGAATGGTTGACGGTAAAAATGTAAACGGCTGGTTTATCGGATTTTTCGAGCAAGGCACCGACACTTACTGCTTTGCACTTAATCTGAAAAACTCCGAGTCCGCCTCTGGCAGTACAGCAATGAAAATGACGATGGATATTTTGAACTATATTTTTTAGTTTTGCATACACTGAAGTAAATCCACCATGATAAAGCAGATGGAATAATATAAAAAGATTTTGACAACACAACATTGGAAAGGACTGCATTATGATACCAGACATCACCACCTCCACAAGAGAAGAACGGGAACAATACATTAAAATGCGTTTTGCCTGCAAAAGCAATTGCGAAATATGCGGCATCTGCCAAATGTACCATGGAAAAGATCCATTAATCGTATACAAAGATTATATCGATGGCAAAACTGATTATTTTGAAATTGCAAAAAGATACCGATAACCACTTTTCTGCTTTTCCCATTCATTGGCAATCTATAACTGTTAGCACCGGAAAATATGGCACACGAACTTCTCTCTCCGCATATGATAAAATAAACTTGCTTTTGGAGTTTTCTTATGAATCATTCTTATGATTTCGCAATCATCGGCGGCGATATGCGTCAGGCATATCTGGCAAAAGAACTTGCGGACTGCAACTTCCGCGTCTGCTACTATGCGCTTTGCAAAGAAGCGGATTTGCATGCATTGCTAACAAGAAGTTCCGCCACATCCGCTTCTTCTCTATCGGAAGCCTGCGACGCCTCCTGTATTGTCTGTCCGATTCCTCTTTGCAAAAACGGGACATTGCTCAATCAAACTGCACAAAAAGAAGAACTGCCTGTAAATGCTGTTCTTTCCTATATAAATGCGGATCAATTCTTTTTCGCCGGATGCATTCCAAACGATGTTCAAGCTAAAGCTGTTGAAAAAGGTGCTGTCGTACACGATCTGATGCAGGATATGCGACTTTCTTACTTTAACACCATTGCAACCGCCGAAGGAGCGGTCTGCGAGGCAATCGCACGAAGCCCGGTAAATCTGCGAAAAAGCAGCTGTGCCGTGATCGGTTATGGAAAATGTGGGAAAACAATCTGTCAGTATTTAACCGGCATGCTATGCCATGTCTGTGTGATTGCAGAACCGGAATTAGAACTCGCCGAAGCAGCGACAGTTGCCGAAACGACGGGGAATTTTTCATATTTCAAGGAAGCCGCAGGACAGTTTGACTTTATTTTCAATACTGTTCCTGTTCCGATCATCGATGCAGATATTTTAAAAAGTGTGAAACGAACCACAACGATCATTGATATTGCGTCCCCACCCGGTGGCATTGACTATGATGCCGCAAATGAATTCCAAACCCATGCCGTCCTGTGTCCGGGACTTCCGGGAAAATATGCCCCTTATTCCTCGGCAAAAGCGATAATGGAAACGATCAAAAGCATTTTAAAGGAGTAACTCATGTCATTAACAGGAAAACAAATTGGTGTAGCCATTACCGGCTCATTTTGCACTTTTGATCAATTATTCGAAGAACTTCAGAAATTAACAGATACTGGCGCGGTCGTGCAGACAATCTTTTCCGATTCTGCAGCAAATATCGACAGCCGTTTTGGGAAGTCCGATGATTTTATCAAACAAGCCAAAAAGATCACCGGAAAAAAACCGATACTTTCAATTCCTGAAGCGGAACCGATCGGACCAGGCAATCTGCTTGACGCCCTCATTCTTTTTCCATGTACCGGAAATACAATTGCCAAACTCGCAAATGGAATTACCGATACGCCTGCACTAATGGCTGCAAAAGCCCATCTACGAAACAACAAGCCTCTTCTGATCTCGATTTCAACCAACGATGCCCTTGGCATGAATATGAAAAATATCGGTTTGCTGCTCAATGCCAAAAATATTTATTTTATTCCGTTTGGGCAAGATAATCCGAAGACAAAGCCGAATTCGATGATCGCACATACGGATCTGTTGATTCCGTCCCTGGAAGCTGCATTAGAAGGCAGGCAGTATCAGCCTGTCATCTGTTAAAATATCGAAGATCTTCATATGATAGAAAGGACAACAATAATATGATCACATTGATGCAAGGGAGGATCCAAAATGTGTGGAATTGCCGGATTTTATAACCCGAATGCAGACTATCTAAATGAAAAGCCAAAATGGCAGGAAGTACTTGAGCGCATGAACCGCGTACAAAAACGCCGGGGACCGGACGACGAGGGCATCTGGCTGAACCGACGATGCGGTCTGGCGCATGTCCGTCTCGAAATTATCGACCTTGTTACAGGACAGCAGCCGATGATCAAACAACAGGACAACAGGGAATGTACCATCGTTTTTAACGGTGAAATTTATAATATGAATCAGCTCAAAGCGGATTTGATTGCCGAAGGAGCGGTATTTCGGACGACTAGCGATACGGAAGTCATCTTAGAAGGATATATGAGGCATGGCAAGGATTATGTGAAACAATTAAATGGCATTTTTGCAATTGCAATATGGGATTCTTCTACAGAACAAATTCATCTGTTCCGCGACCGCTTAGGCGTAAAACCGCTGTTTTATACGCTACAGGGCAATACTCTCGTCTTCGCCTCGGAAATCAAGGGACTCTTTGCCTACCCAGGGGTAAAACCTCTGCTTGATCATGACGGACTTTGTGAGATCTTCGCGCTCGGTCCGGCGAAATCTTACGGAAAAGGCGTTTTTAAAAATATCTATGAAGTGCTGCCCGGATACTGCATGACATTCTGCAAAAATTTCAACACAACGGAAGCTTACTGGAAATTAGAGAGCCGTCCTCATGAAGATTCGATGGAGAAGACGATCGAAAAAACCGCATGGCTCGTAGAGGATGCGGTAAAGATGCAAATGCTGTCCGATATTCCGATCAGTACTTTCCTTTCAGGCGGCGTTGACAGCAGTCTCGTCACGGCAATCTGTGCCAAAGAATTAAAAAAGCATGGAAAAGTACTGAACACGTTTTCGTTTGATTTTCAGAATAATGATAAATATTTTCAATCGAATTCCTTCCAGCCCAGCCAGGACCGACCTTATGTGGAGCAGATGATTGTCCACTGCGGTACGAACCATCGTTTTCTCGAATGTACGAATCGAGAACAGCTCGAATGTCTTTACAAGGCAGTCGATGCAAGAGATCTTCCGTGTATGGCGGATGTGGAATCATCGATGCTATACTTTTGCTCCAAAGTCACGGATTATAATAAAGTCACTTTAACCGGAGAATGTGCCGATGAAATCTTCGGCGGTTATCCATGGTTTCACAATCCAAAAGCCTTTCAGACGGATGCTTTTCCATGGTCTGCGAACATGGAACCAAGACAGACGCTTCTATCCGACGAACTCATCCGTTCCTTAAATATGGAAGAGTACGCCCATGCTGCTTATGAGAAAACCATCCGCGAAACCCCTGTTCTTGCGGAAGATTCACCGGAAGAAAAACGCAGACGGGAAATCGCCTATCTAAATTTGCGGTGGTTTATGGTGACGCTGTTAGACCGTATGGACCGCACAAGCATGTACAACGGCCTGGAAGCCAGAGTCCCACTCGCCGATCATCGGATTGTCGAATATGTATTTAATATCCCATGGCAGATGAAATGCCCGGACGGCATCGTCAAAGGACTGCTGCGCCATGCAGGTGAAGGACTTCTGCCAAAAGAAATCTTATGGCGCCGCAAAAGCCCGTATCCAAAGACCTATGATCCGTCTTACGAACAGATGCTCGGCAGCCGCCTAAAGGAAGTTCTCGATTCACCAAACGCACCGATTCGAACGCTGCTCGATGCAAAAAAAGTCCGTGCCTTCCTAAACAGTCCTTCCGACTATGGGAAACCATGGTACGGACAGCTAATGGCAGGTCCGCAGATGCTCGCCTATATGCTTCAGATCAATTACTGGTTGGAAAAATACCAAATTCAGATCATCCAATAACGCCATTATAATCTGCAAAAGCAGTGTCCGTCATCTGTCAGGGCACTGCCTTTCTTCGTTCAACAACAAGGACACAGAGTATTGTAATATATACGCAGTCATTCCCCAGATAACCTTATCTTTATAATAGTAGAAATAAATATCCCGATATGCATTTCTCCACGGATACTCTTTTCCTCCCGGAATTTTATCAAACGGAAAATCTTCAGGCGGAATCGTCTTTACCTGATTTCGGTAAACTTCCGGTTTCGTCTGATAAAAGAATTCCAACGGAACCGTAAATACTTCTTCTACTTCCTCTTTTGAAAACGTCATGGAATAGTTATGCAATTTACATAAAAATACGTCTATTTTGATATTTGCAATATTGAGCAGGGAATCAAGCTGCGCGATCACCTCGATCTGCGATGGTGAAACCAGCAGTTCTTCTGCGGTTTCCCGTACCGCATTTTCCTGTGCCGTCTCACCGGGTTCTCGAACACCTCCGGGCAGACAGATTTCTCCCGGCTGATGTTTCAGTTTGCCCGACCGCACTTCAAAGAGGACTTCATAAGCCCCGTCCTTCTCGACCAACGCAATCATAACAGCACTCTGTTTCATCTTCTCTTCATCAATATAATGAGGAGATCTCCCTTTTAAATGTTCAAACATTGCTTTTATCATATTGCATATTCCTCCTGTCACTCATTTTGCATCCATAGCATATCATATCGTATAGATTTTTTCCAGAGGTGAATCAACCATGTATTTTCCAATCGGCTTTTTACTGATTTTCTTTCTTACCGTTTTTATTTTATATTTTTGCCGAAAAAAATATGCGATGAACACACTTTGTGAGAAAAACCACTGTGAAAAAGTACACCTGTTAAATGAATTGGCAAAACCGTTCGGCTTCTTCTATTGTTCATCCCAAGACGTGATGACATCCAGACTCGACGCATGGCAGAAAGGATTTGGCTACCAATCCCTCTATGATTCGGCAGCTCCGTTTTTTAACATGGTATTTGATTGTGAACCCGTTTATTTTGATTATGACGGCAAAACCTGGCTGATCGAACTGTGGAAAGGACAATACGGCATCAATATTGGCGGCGAAATCGGCATTTATTACGCGAATTCGATCCTAACACCGGATCAATATGACCAGACAATCTTTCATGCCGTTGCTGACACAAATTTGTTCCCGATGCACATGAAACTGTATCTAAAAAGTAATCCTCTTTTTTCCGTCTGTCGTCCGCACTGGTGGCTGACCGGTTTTTGTATGGGTTCTTACTGCGAACCAGACGACCTCGAAATGAAACTGTCGATTACCTTTCCAAACAATCAGATGATGCAGTCTTTTGTGAAAAGCCTGAAAAACTTAGGATATCAGCCATGTGAATTATACACTCATTTCCAAAAAATCACATTTACTTTTCGAAAACCACACACGGTACAGCCACATCGCACCCATTCGTACATTACAAAACTCTCTCAATGGAAAAACCAGATTTTCTGCAAGCTATACTGCTTTCTGACCCGACCGTTTACATGCACAGAGGATCGGATTTTATATTTATACTTTTTCTTTCCTGCAATCATCCGTTCCCTGTTCCAATTCCACAGCGTCCACATAGCCATGCAAAGGGAGGCGTCTTCTCGTCTATGAGTTCTTATACACGGATATCAAGGGCATTTACGAATGCTTGTCCTCTGCCGCTTCATCAACGTTCAAAATATGTAGTTTTCAGCGACTGCCACCGTGGAACCGGCAAAACAAATGATAATTTTCTGAAAAATGAATTTCTCTATCTTGCTGCACTGAAATACTATTTTCAAAGCGGATTTACGTATCTGGAACTCGGTGACGGCGACGAGCTTTGGGAAAACCGCTCTTTTGAAGCAATCAAACAAACGCATCCCAATTCATTTGACATGCTTGCAAAATTTCGCTGTAGCCATCGATTTTATGCCGTCTACGGCAATCACGACATCATCAAACGAAGCCCCGTTTTTTCTAAAAAGTACTGCCAACATTATTATTGTGAACAGACTTTATGCCACCAGCCGCTGTTTCCCGATATGAGATTCTATTCCGGCATCATTTTAAAAGACTGCGAACAAAACACGGATATTTATTTGACACATGGGCACCAAGCAGATATCCTGAACAGCACGCTTTGGCCGCTTTCCCGATTTCTCGTCCGTTATGTGTGGAAACCTCTCGAGCTGCTCGGTGTTCCTGATCCGACCAGTGCCGCCCAAAATCACCGAAAGAAAAAAATATCCGAAAAACGCCTTGCAGACTGGGCAAAGAACAATCATCATATTTTGATTACCGGTCACACCCATCATCCAATGGTTGGCAGCAAAACCTCGCCGTACTTTAATACCGGAAGCTGCATCTCTCCTTCCGGCATTACCTGTATTGAGATTGAAAAACGCTGTCTGTCTCTCGTCAAATGGAGCATAGGAACAAAAGCAGATTTACGTCTATATGCACAAAGAGAGATCCTCGGCAATACCGTTTGTATTGATGATTATATTGAACCCTAATATTGAACTTTTTATGTTTTTATGTTATAATCATTTTCATATTTTGAACTTGTGAACTAAAATTGAACTTTTGGAGGAAAATATGCCAGTAGAAACGTTTGCATCCAGATTAAAAACAACCATGGATCAACAAGGGAAAAAGCAAATTGATTTAATTCGTATAGCCGCCGAGCAGGGTGTGAAACTTGGCAAAAGCCATATCAGTCAATATGTGAATGGGAAAACCATTCCACGGGCAGAGATTCTTCATTTTCTTGCAGAAACCCTGCATGTTGATGAGAACTGGTTGAAAGAGGGCATCCCTAAAAACGATCAGATACGCTCTAATATAGAAAAACCAAAAAGCAATGAAAATACAAAAAACGTCATTTTAGGAGGAAAGAAAATGCGTGAATTCAAAAAATCATCAAAATTAGATAATGTTTTATATGATGTCAGAGGTCCTGTCGTTGATGAAGCAACACGATTGGAAGATGCAGGAACACAAATATTAAAATTGAACATTGGAAACCCTGCTCCTTTTGGTTTCCGCACACCGGACGAGGTCATTTATGACATGCGCCAGCAACTGACCGAATGTGAAGGATATTCTCCTGCAAAAGGCCTATTTTCCGCAAGAAAAGCAATTATGCAATATTCACAGCTAAAAAAGCTGCCAAATGTCTCAATCGAAGATATTTACACGGGTAACGGCGTAAGTGAACTCATTAATCTGTGCATGTCCGCTTTACTTAACGATGGGGATGAAGTTTTAATACCTTCTCCTGACTATCCTTTATGGACTGCCTGCGCAACCCTTGCCGGCGGTAAAGCTGTTCATTACATCTGTGATGAACAGGCTGAATGGTATCCGGATATCGATGACATGAAAAAGAAAATTACCGATAAAACAAAAGCTATTGTTATTATTAATCCTAATAATCCTACGGGTGCTTTATATCCAAAAGAGATTTTGCAGCAAATTGTTGATATTGCAAGAGAGCATCAGCTCATTATTTTTTCGGACGAGATCTATGACCGCCTGGTTATGGATGGAGAAGAACATATTTCAATTGCATCTTTAGCACCGGATTTATTCTGTGTAACGTTCAGCGGTCTTTCCAAGTCTCATATGATTGCCGGCTTCCGAATCGGCTGGATGGTCCTCAGCGGAAATAAAGAATATGCAAAAGATTATATTGAAGGCCTCAAAATGCTCTCGAATATGCGCCTTTGTTCAAATGTACCGGCACAATCGATCGTCCAAACGGCACTCGGCGGTCATCAAAGTGTAGACAATTACATCATACCTGGCGGAAGAATTTACGAGCAAAGAGAATATATATACAACGCTCTGACTGATATCCCAGGTATCAGCTGTGTAAAACCAAAAGCTGCTTTTTATATATTTCCGAAAATAGATATCAAAAAGTTTCATATTACGGATGACGAAAAGTTTGCTTTAGACCTGCTGCGTGACAAAAAAATCCTTCTGATACATGGCGGCGGATTTAACTGGCACCAGCCTGATCATTTTCGTGTAGTATATCTGCCAAGAATTGAGGTATTAAAAGAATCTGTGGAAAAACTCGCTGATTTCTTCAGTTATTATCATCAATAGCAAGAAGTAGAAAACTCCTTCGAATGGGACTATGGACAAAATTCAGACTGCCTGCGTTGTTCTGCTATTCTGTCGCATCAGTCCCACAAGAAGAAGGTTTCATTAAATCACAATTGAACAGACATTTTACAAATACCTCTCCAAATTGTGGATCATAATCATTCATGCCTTGAAAAGCACTGAGCGCGGATTTCGGCCAGAACATCACTTTCAAATTTCTATCAGGATGCTTTCTTCTGTATTTTTCTGCAATCGATGACAATTTTTCCCTTACTTTTTCTCTTGATTTTTCAGGAAAAAAGTTCCGTTGCCATATCGATTTTCCTCTCGTAATATTGAATTTATTCTATATTAGAAATTACCACTTGTCAAATATTCCGCCTGCGGATCACGTATAATCTTGACGACCGCTGTATTCGAATAAATCAACGGATTTGAACCGTGATAAAAGATTCTGCCACTACACGGCGACTGGATCGTTTCAATCACATTTCCCTCATATGCATCCATAATTTCTCCGACAACCTGTCCTTCTCTGATATGGTCTCCGCACCTGCAGTAGAAAAATAAAATACCGGACTGTGTTGTCCGTACCGTAACCAATTCCTGTTCTTCAATAATTCTGCTTCGGTAACCACCATCCTGAGAGATACGGAGCAGACCTTGACTTGCGAGGAACCGGAGCACCGCATTAATGCCTTCTCCCGCCTGTGCCTTGTCAATCTGATCCGTTCCCGGAGTGTAAAGCGAAAATGCCTGTGTGCCCCACAACTGCCATTCATAATTCAATGTTGTCGTATCATACGGTTTCGGATTTCGAAGCATAATATAAGGCATACCGAATTCCTTTGCAATTTCCGCATTTTCATAACCTGTTTTCATGATTCGGACATGCGGGGTAAAATTTCCTTCCAGATAAAAACTTGTAAAATGAATACCATAAGTATAATCGTTGACTTTTTTGAAAAACCCGTCAGCAATTCTCTGTGTCGTCTCTCCGAGATCATAGCCTGGAAACATGCGATTAATATCTGTATTGTCGGTTGCCCAGAACCTCGTATTGGTATTCAAAGAATACGGATTCACCGACGGAACGATCATGATCCCGCGTTTCGAATCAATCTGACCGCGTTCTTCCAAAAGTCTCAAAACCCTTACGAGCTGAGAACACATATAGAGCTGCTGTATTTCATTTCCCCGGATCGCACCGACGATGCAGACTGTTTTTTCGTTTCCGCCAAACTGATAGCCGTATATTTTCAAAGAGTCCCGGTATAATGATTTTAATTCATATAACTGTACTTTTTTCATGTCTATTTTACATTCCTTTCCAGTATTCTGCCAAGTAATGATCCCTCGCTTACGACAGGATATTCACGCAAGGTAAATAAAATCCCGTCACAGTCGGAGAAGATTTCCTCCTTGATCACGCCGTTTAACGGATCGATAATCTCTCCAATTTTATTTCCCTTTTTTACCGAAGTCCAGTGTTCCACAGTCGGAATAAAGACTCCTGCATATCCAGCATTTAGATAATGTACTTCGCCGTCGGTCGAGATGATCGGCTTTTTCGGTTCAATCGCATCGCCCTGCCAGATACCGAGATCTTTCATTTCAACAAAAATTCCATCTACCAGCTCTTTACAATATTCTTTTGTCACGCGCATACCAACGCCCATTTCTACTACTAAGACTGGCGTACCGATCATATTTAATGAATGGGCAAAGGTCGCCTCCAAAACTGTAGCGGTTCCGTGTACCCAGATATAATCGACATTCAAACGCTTTGCAAACGGTACGAGTGTGTCCGCACACATTTCATTGATACGGACCTGCGGAATCTCCCGAAGGAAGATATTACTCGCATGAATATCAATGCACAGATCCGAACCCTGAACGTCCCGGATGATCTTCGATGCGATATATTCTGCCATGGAACCTTCGCTATTCCCTGGAAAAATACGATTCATATCCAAATCAAAATGCGGAATTCCTCTTGTGATCGAATCAATTCCGAGCGGATTTAACGCCGGATAAATATCAATAATGCCGGTCAATAATTCAGGCTGTTCCTTAATTCTGCGCTGGATTTCATAACATACATACTGTCCCTCCAGTTCATCCCCATGAATCCCGGTAACAATACTGATTCTCCTTTCCTTACCCGATAAATGCTCCGGCTGCAATCGCTGTTTTTTTACAATATAATTCTCGGCTGCCGGAAGCGGTGCCGCTGCTACTGTCTGTATCATTTGATTTCCTCCACAAATACTTTTATTTTCTGAGTTTCTTTTGATCGTCCCAGATAACTTCCCTTATTAATAATGCAGTCGGAACTGTCCCTTCCCCTCGCAAAAACGATGTAAAAATCATCTACGAGCAGATGATTTGTCGGATCAAATCCATACCATTTTCCATCGCTGAATATTTCTACCCATGCATGGGAAAAACCCTCTCCGATCATTGCACCAGAGACATAACGTGCCGGAATTCCAAAATATCGGCACATTCCAATCATCACATGAGCATAATCCTGGCATACGCCCATTTTCAGGGCAAATGCCTGATCTGCCGTCGTATCGGTTCCCGTAACACCTTTCGTATAAGTAAACCAATCATAAATGTGATCCATAATCTCGTAAGCCTTATCATAATTCCTATGTTTCGCCTGCATACAGGACGAAATTCGTTCCAGATATGCTTTCATCGAAATACCAGGATCCGTCAGGGGCGTCTGCACGATAAATAAATGATTCCGACTGTCATCCCGGTCATACATCTGCCAGTCCGTCTTGACGATTCCGGAAATGCGAACGAAAAACTGTCGGTGTTCTTCTGTCATTCTTCCATAGATCGTTCGATTACCGAATCCGTCTTCGCCAAACGATTGGTAATCACATGGTGAAACTTCAACTTGCAGATCCACAACCTCCTGTCTCGGTTCACTTTTGGGGATACATCGGTAAACAAACTGGTGATTGATAACAAAATCTCCAAAATCAATCTTCTGTTCATATAGAAATCTCAACTGATGCAATTGTATTTCTCCTTAATAATCGACTCACTGACCCTAACTCCATCTAAATAATCGATCGAATCCGATGTTACATTCATGCCTAAAAGGTTTAATGCATCTTTGTCATAATCAAGATATCCTTTTCGTAATTTTGCTACGAGCATATGGAACGGCTTCATCATACATTCTTTGCTCTTTCTCAATCTCAAATATAAATTCAGTCGTTCCAGATGACGGCCGATCTTGATGACCGAACGAATCTGTTCGCTGTCAATATAATCATCGATGCATGCCCAAAAAGCCAGAATATCATCCAGAACCTTCTGAAGATCCAGTAGTTCAACTGCACTTCCTTTTGAATTTTTTAACTGATTAACCGCAAGTTCCATATAAGACAATGTTTCGGTTCCAAGTGTATGGCGAAGTACGATTGCATTGTCATAGGCACGATTTAAATTTGATAAGATCGAATCCGGATTTTCTTCATCAAATGCATATTTTAACAGAAAATCTTCTGCCGATGCATAGCAGTTTGGAATCGTAAAATCCCTACAATAAGTAATATAAAATTCGGGATCTTCAATCATTCGGTCTCTGCCTTTAAAATAATAAAGTATTGTTGTATAAACCCGTTCTGTATATCTTCCTAACCAATAAATATGATCCATTTCTACTACTGAGATAATATCCATGTGTCTTTAAATCCTCCTCCCTGAGATGAATTAACAACAAAAGAATCCGGATTTCTTGTAAATCTCGTCAATCCGCTTTTCCACACTTTTGTTTCCTTACCTGAAAGAACAAATACCCGAAGGTCTGCTTTTCGCTCAACAACAGAATCCCCATCCATGATTTTCATATCCTGAAAATCAATGACTTCCTGCGCAATAAATCTCCGGGATTCGGAACGGATTTTTTCTTTCATTTTTCTCTTTTCTTCATCATTTAGTTTATTTCCAAATACAACGCCATATCCACCTGCCTCTGCCACATCTTTTATGACGAGGTTATCAAAATTTTCTAATACATAATTCCGGTCTTTTTCAAAAAACGGAAGATACGTTGGCGCATTATGTAAAATCGGTTCTTCACCAAGATAATAACGGATCATTTCCGGAACAAAATAATAAATTCCCTTGTCATCCGCAATTCCATTTCCAGGCGAGTTAATCAGCGCAATATTTCCTTTACGGTAAACTTCCATTAAATGGGGAATACCAATGAGCGAGTCTTCGCGAAATGCCATCGGATCCAGGAAATCATCTGATATTCTTCGGTAGATTGCTCCGACTCTCCGTTTCATGCCACTGTATGTTTTATAGTACAGATAATCCCCATCCACCTCTAAATCATTTGGAAAAGCAAGCGTAGAACCCGTCTTCTCTGCAAGATAAGAATGTTCAAAGAATGCTGCATTATACCGTCCAGGTGTAAATACAACATTAATACCTCCGGTATTGACATCATCCATAACTTTCCGAAGCAGAGCTCCGTAGTCTCGATTGTCCTCTACGCCATTCTCACGAAATGTATTCGGACTCGCTCTTCTGCAAAGATCCCTGGCAATCATCGGATAAGAAGCTCCGGATGGTACTCTCAGATTGTCCTCTAACACATACCAAATACCGTCTTTTCCTTTGACCAGATCGATCCCCGCAATATGTGCAAAAATATTTTGAGGCGGTACAATGCTCTGACACTCTGCAAGAAAACCGGGAGATGCAAAAATAAATTCTTCCGGCACGACTCCTTCTTTGACAATTTTTTGTTCTGTGTAAATATCGAGAAGAAATCGGTTCAATGCATTTACTCTCTGAATCAGTCCTTTTTCCAGTTCCTGAAATTCTTCATGTCCGATCACTCTCGGAATCGGATCAAACGGAAACAGTTGCTCATGAAATTCATTGTTTTTATAGATGCCGAATTTCACCCCATAACGGGCAAGCAGCTGATTGATCTCATCTTTAAAAAATACCAGTTTATCCATATAAATCCTCCTTTGATTGCTCATATAACCGAATAGATCACTTTCACTGATTCGCATATATCAGCAGATAAGCCGGATGAAACACGCTCTGCGAGTTTCATCGGTTCGCGTGCGGCGGCAAATGGAAATGCGAGCACAAGGTGAATTACCGCTCGTGGTAAGAGAAGGCGACCTGGGTCGTTTCCGCTTGCCTTTGCTTTCGCGTGAAACAAAAAAAAGACGCCCTGCTTTGAAACAGAACGTCTTTGCTTTGTTTTTTACATCATAGAATATCTAATCGAAAATGTCAAGATACTATGCATTTTTCAATGTTTTCTTTTTATTTTCTAAATCGGACCTTTTTTCTCCCAATTTTTTTACAGAAGTGCATACGATCGTTATGCCAAGAATCATAAGCAAAACTGCAATGATGATCTGAAGTCCCTCTACCATAAATACGGCCGTTCCAGCCTGAAATGCCTTTACAAGTGCGATGAATCTCTGAACTAAAGCTGTAAAAGTAACACAAAGCATAATAATAAGCGGCGGGAATAATGTCTTATTCTGTCTTCCCGTTACTTTTAAGAATACACAAAGTGTAACTAATACTAAAGCACTTAACAGCTGATTTGCACTTCCGAACAATGGCCAGATATTGGCATAGCCGATTCTCGTAAGTATGTATCCAAACACAAGCGTAATAATCGTTGCAAAATATTTATTGCAAAGAATCTTTCTCCATCCTTCTGCATGTTCCATATCATCCACACTGAATAATTCCTGGAAAGACATACGTCCAATACGTGCAACTGCATCCAGACTGGTAAGCGCCAGTGCAGAAACACACATTGTCATAAAGCAGGAGGCTACATATACAGGAATCCCAAACATTTCAAGAAGTCCCGCAACACCGCCCGAGAAAATCTGGAACGGAGTTCCTACCGCTGCTGTTCCGTCGGAAGCTGCTGCTGCACCTGCAACACAAAGTGCCAGAACTGCTAAAAGGCTCTCTAAGACCATAGCGCCGTATCCGACTTTCAACATGTCTTTTTCATTTGCAACCGTCTTTGATGATGTGCCGGACGAAACCAGACTGTGGAAACCGGAAACTGCTCCGCATGCAACTGTTACAAATAAGATTGGGAACAGATTTCCAAGAGTCTCATTTGTAAATCCTGTATAAACTGGAAGATTCATTGCAGGATGTGCAACGATAATTCCTACAGCTGCACCGATGATCATGCCGGCAAACATAAAGGTCGTCATATAATCACGAGGCTGTTTTAAAAGCCACATCGGAAGGACAGATGCTAAGAAGATATAAGCAAATGTAAATCCGATCCATGCATTCTTTCCTCCGATTAACGGGAACTGCATGCCAATTGCCAATGCAGCTACTGTAAAGATCAAACCGACAACGACTTCTCTGGCACCTTTCAAATTCCATTTTTTCTGTATCAGACCAAAAACAACCGCAAAAACAATAAACAAAATAGAAATCGTACCAGCCGCTCCATTGACATTTGCCGTCGGTGCTAATTGGACAGATGTTCCGTCTACAACATAGGCGTTAAATGTTCCAGCTACCATATCTGCAAATGCAGCAATAACGAGCAATGTAAAGAGCCAGCAGAATACCAGGAATAATTTACGTCCTGTTTTTCCTATGTACTGTTCAATTAAAAGTCCCATTGATTTTCCTTCATTTTTTACACTGGCATACAATGCTCCAAAATCCGTAACAGCTCCGAAGAAAATACCGCCAAGCAAAATCCATAACAATACCGGAAGCCATCCAAAAGCCGCTGCCTGAATTGCACCCGTAACAGGACCAGCTCCTGCTATTGATGAAAACTGATGTGCAAATACGATCCATCCATCTGTTGGAACATAATCCTGTCCATCTTCATGAACATAAGCAGGTGTCTTTGCTTTTGGATCAATTCCCCATTTGCTTGCGAGCCAGCGCCCATATAATACATAACCTGCAAAAAGACAGACAGCCGCAACGAGAACAATTACTAATGTATTCATTTTCTTTCTCTCCTTTTTTTCGTTGAACCAATTGTTCAGCTTTTTTTCAAAGCATATTTTAGTCCTTGATTCTTGAAAGTCAAGAGTTTTTTTATGAATATTGCTTCATTTAATAAAAAATCACCGTTCTTATTTTATAGATGAAATATTTTCATCTATAATTTTTGGTTTATTCAACTATATTTTGCAGCTATGCCTTCATCTTATTAAATAGAACATGCTATACTGTCATTAGACATAGATAAGGAGAACAAGATTATGAAACTTAACCAAATACACAATCAAAAGAAAAATGTACTTTCGTTTGAGATTTTTCCTCCGAAAAAAGATTCCGAATTAAAAAATATTGATGCAACCTTGGAAATTCTATGTGAATTGAACCCTGATTTCATCAGTGTTACATTTGGAGCCGGAGGAAGTTCAAATCACAACCGCACAATTGAACTTGCAAAAAAAATCAAATACAAATATCATGTAGAGCCCGTGGTTCATTTGACCTGTCTTTCTTATGATAAAAAGGATATTGATGAATTTTCCAAAATTCTGGCCGCCGAAGGAATTGAAAACATACTTGCACTGCGCGGCGACCGTAACCCTGATATTCCCGAAAAAGATGAATTCCATCATGCGTCAGATCTGATCACTTACTTAAAAAACACCAATGATTTTTGTATAGCCGCAGCCTGCTATCCGGAATGTCATCCAGAATCTGCTAACCGGATTGATGAAATGCGTCATCTGCGTAAAAAAGTCGATGCAGGAGCCGAACTCCTGCTGTCTCAACTATTTTTTGATAACAGCTGCTTTTACCGATTTGAAGAAGATTGTAGAATTGCAGGAATCGATGTACCAATCACACCCGGAATCATGCCAGTCATCAATGCCAATCAGATCAGACGGATGGTTACGATGTGCGGTGCCTCTCTGCCAAAACGCTTTCAAAAGATTATTTATAAGTATGGCGATAAGAAAGAGGCTCTGTTTGACGCCGGAATGTCCTATGCAATCAGTCAGATCATCGATCTTCTGACCAATGATGTTAATTCCATTCATTTATATACAATGAATAATCCGATTGTTGCACGCAGAATCTGCGAGGGTATTAAAAATATTATTTAAGATGTTCAAAACCTGTGATTTGTCGAAAACTTCTTCTCATGGAACTGGTGCGACAGGATATAAGAACAACGACCGCCGTCCGTCTATTTCGCAGAGTCCGCCCCAAACGCGCGAACGCTTGAACGGTGGGGCAGACCTGACAAAGAAACGGACTGCTTATGTTGTACTTATGCTCTGTCACACCAGTCGCATGAAAAGAAGGTTTCTTGCTCGATAAATCGCAATTTACTTTCTTATATCCCGAGATATATGATATACTTTTATTAAGACATTAAGAAAAAGGAGAATCTCATGGATTTCGTACAATACAAATGCCCCTGCTGTGGTTCAGCCCTGACATTTTCTCCAAAAAGTCAGAAACTCTCCTGCAAAAGCTGCAACAATACATATGATTTAACTGCATTACAGCAATATATGGACGATGAACAAACACCCGATCAGCAGACAATTCATTGGGAATATCAAAAAGAAGACGAATCTGCGAAACGAACTGCAGATGGACGATACATCTGTCCTTCGTGTGGAGCAGAAATCGAAGCGGATGAAGATAAAGTCAGCACAATCTGTCCGTATTGTGACAATGTCGTCGTTATCAATGAGACGGTGTCAGGCAAATTTCAACCAGATTATATTATTCCATTTCAGGTGACAGGTGATACAGCAAAGCAAATGCTGGAAAGCTTCTGTAAAGGAAAACGTTTACTGCCGAAAAATTTCCGCAATAAAAGTTATTTGAAGAATTTAAAAGGATATTATGTTCCTTATTGGCTTTTCGACTGTGATGCATATGCTAATATGAGTTTTCAGGGAACAAAAATTAAAACATGGAGCGATGGAGATTATGATTATGTTGATACATCTTTTTATTTGATTCGCCGTACCGGCAATATGTCATTTTATCATCTTCCTGTTGACGGAAGTACCAAAATGGAGGATGAGACAACAGAATCTATCGAACCATTTGATTATAAAGGATTAAAAGAATTTCAGCCGGAATATCTTGCCGGATATGAAACTGACAAATACGATGTATCTGCAGATAGTGCTGAAAAAAGGGCAAAAGAACGCCTCTGCCGCAGTGCCGAAGATGTACTATATAGTACGATCCATGGGTATAATACCGTTAGCACCAAACGACAAGTAATATCCTCTAAGAGAGGAAAAGTCTCTTATGCACTTCTTCCGGTATGGCTGTTTGAAACAGTTTATCATGGGGAAAATTATCAATTTGCAATTAATGGTCAAACTGGCAAAATGGTTGGGGAACTGCCTGTTGACCGCAGCGCTTTTTGGAAATATCTCTTTGGCATAACAGGAATTGGAACAATTCTCTTTTCCATCCTGGGTATTCTTTTATTTGGAGGTGTTTTTTAATGAAGCAGGCAATACATAAAAACTATGTACTATCTCTAATGCTCTGTTTGATCATGCTCATACCGATGTTTTCAGCATCAGCAGCTCAGGCCGGACCGGATCAATATGTCATAGATAAGGCAGGACTTTTATCAGAAGAAGAAACCAAAGATTTAGAACAAGAGTGTCGAGAAGTCAGCATGAAACATAACGTCAGTGTCTGTGTTGTAACAATTTCTGATTTTGATGGACGCGATATCAAAGACTGGCAGCGTCGTTATTTTATTAAAAACAAATTAGGAATGGGTGATGAGGAAAACGGTATCATGCTTGCAATCAGTATGGCAGAGCGTGATTGGGGATTGGTTGGCTTTGGAAGTACAAAATCGTCATTTACAACATATGGACGAGAACGCATGGCAGAGATATTTTTAGATGATTTGTCAGACGGGAACTATTATGACGCCTTTTCCGAATATGTTTCTCTTGCAGACGAATTTTTAACTGAAGCGGAAGATGGAACGCCTTATGATACGGATCACAAATATAAGGAAAATATTCCGATACCATTTATTATTTTAGGTTCGCTTTCCCTATCATTTATTCTATCTCTTATGATTGTTTTATCATGGAAAAGGAGTATGAATACACGTATTTCTCAGGAAGGTGCATCGGAATATTTGAAAAAAGACAGTTTTACGCTTTCTGATCGTTCGGATATTTTTCTCTATCATACGGTAAACCGGACAAAACGCCAAAAAGAAGAAAATCATATGCGTATGGATTCTGATTCTTCCGGAACAAGCGGTAAATTTTAAATAAACTGATAAGTAAAAAGGAGACTATTTATGGGATTAATCAAAGCAGCATCTGGAGCGACTCACGGAACACTCGCTGACCAGTGGAAAGAATACTTTTATTGTGAATCATTAAATGCGGATATCTTGGCAGCAAAAGGAGAAAGAAGAACTTCCAGACGCTCAGGAAATAAAAAGGGCGATGACAATATCATTACTGATGGTTCTCATATTGTCGTTGCCGATGGCCAATGCATGATGATCGTTGAAGATGGGAAAGTACTTGAAGTTTGTGCGGAACCCGGAGCATACACATATGATATGAAAACAAGTCCATCTGTATTTGCGGATTCTCTTATTGAGGGGCTTGGAAATATAGCAATCGAAGTATGGAACCGGTTTCAATTTGGTGGAGGCACCGGCAAGGATCAGAGAATTTATTATTTTAATACAAAAGAGATTCCCGGAAATAAATATGGAACACCAAATCCGGTACCATTTCGGGTTGTTGATCTTAACATCGGTCTGGATATAGACATTTCTATTCGCTGCAATGGCGAATATTCTTACCGAATTGTAAATCCAATTCTATTTTACACAAATGTTTGCGGAAACATCCAAAATGTATACACCCGTAATCAGATTGACTCGATGTTAAAAGCGGAACTTTTGACCGCATTGCAGCCTGCATTTGCCCGTATTTCGGATATGGGCATCCGTTACAGTTCACTTCCCGGACATACGATGGAAATTGCCGATGCCCTAAATGATATTTTAACCAAAAAATGGACACAGCTTCGCGGTCTCCAAATCTATTCTTTTGGAATTAACAGCGTATCCGCATCCAAGGAAGATGAACAGATGATCAAAGACCTGCAAAAATCTGCAGTGATGCGTGATCCTACAATGGCGGCCGCAACATTAGCCGGTGCACAGGCGGACGCGATGCGCTCTGCGGCAAAAAACAGCAGTGGTGCTATGACCGGATTTATGGGATATGGGATGGCTGGACAGGCAGGCGGAATGAATCCGCAAGATTTATATGAAATGGGCAGACATCAGACTGCTTCACAATCGCGACAGTCTGATTTCAAAGCTGAAAAACCAACAACCGGATGGATCTGTTCCTGTGGTGCAGAAAACAAAGGAAAATTTTGTAGCGAATGTGGAACACCAAAACCGGCAGATGAATGGGTCTGCTCCTGCGGTACCGTGAATAAGGGGAAATTCTGCTCTGAATGTGGAAAGCAAAAACAAGTTTGAATCCTTCGGTATAAATAAATGACATTACCTTCTCGTAACATGCAGATAGGAAAGCAAGCTTTCCTTCTGCATGATTCATACTAAATTCAAAGATACTCCTTGCTATCATTCTATCGCATCAGTTCTTAAGAAGAAGTTTTCTTTTCCATTCTTCCCCAAGTCATAATTACAACAAACAAAACAAAAACTGCCAGCACCGATACAAATGGGCTCTTTGTTACTCCGGCCAGAATAAAAGCGAAAAATGCAATTATCCCATTCACACAGGCATATGGAAGCTGTGTCTTAACATGATCGACTAGATCACATCCCGCTCCGGTAGAAGATAAAATAGTCGTATCAGAGATAGGAGAACAATGATCTCCAAATAATCCTCCCGACAATACGGCACCGACCGCAATTGCATATGGCATAGAAAATGCATGTGCCATCGGAATTGCAAGCGGCATCATAATTGCAAACGTTCCCCATGAACTTCCTGTTGAAAAGGAAACAAAAGCTCCAAACAGGAATATCGCAGCTGGGACGAGTGCTGCCGAGAACTGCACACTTTTCATCGCTGCCACAATAAACTCTGCTGTTCCCAGAGCACTGATCATACTGCCAAGGGACCATGCCAAAATTAACGTGATCGCAACATCCGTCATCCCTTTCATCCCATTAACATAGATTTTAAATGTATCATTAAACGTTTTTACTTTATAAAGTTTGATCAAAGACATTAAAACAACGGCGCCAAAGAAATATCCCATCGTTAACGCAATACGAAATTCATTTCCATCGACTTTTTTAAATGGGAATCCAAGCGGAGCCAACGTAAGAAATAGAGTTGCAAAAACTACAATAATCGGTAATATTACCATTAATGGTTTTGCATTGCTCTTTGAATATTCACCCGATTCTCTAGCATCACTTAAATCTTCTTCAAAAGAATATTCCCGAAATGCTGCTTCTTTCTCTGCCTTTTTCATCTGAGAAAAATCTTTTTTCGTAGCTGCAACCAATGGAATCATAATTACTGCCAGAATTGCATAGATCTGAAATGGGATCGCCTGTACAAATGTTGTATAATCTGATTCTGCGACATGCAAATTGTCAAATTCTGCCTGAATCAGACCCATAATATACACACCCCATCCAATAAACGGTATCATAATTGCAATTGGCGAAGAAGTTGAATCCAAAATCCATGCTAGTTTTTCTCTTGAAATTTTTAACTTATCGAATAATGGACGAAATACAGGTCCAACTAACAAAGGTGTCCCGAGATCTGAAAAGAAAATAATGATTCCTCCTGCCCACGCACAAAGTTGTGCTTTAAATTTCGTGTTTACAAATCGGTATACACTTTGACTGAATGCTTCTGCGCCTCCCGATTTTTCCATCAGCTTAATAAAGCCTCCAATAAAAATAACTAATACAATAACACCTGCATTATAAGAATCTGTAAGCTGCACAAAAAAGTAATCTCCAATCATTGATTTTACGGCTAAAAATGGATTTCCTGTACAGAAAATCAGGGTTCCTACAAATCCTCCGCAAAACAGTGATAAAATTACATTTTTGCTTTTAATCGCCATGACAACCGCTACAATTGGCGGTAAAAGACTTAAAATGCCATAATTCATATGTATTCCTCCTTTTCATTTCGTGCATGGAAAAAGAGAATAATCAAACCAACC
>JAUNOI010000040.1 GCA_030531165.1 Lachnospiraceae bacterium | reverse complement strand
TTGCTGTATTATCTGCAATCAGAGAAGCCGGCAGTCACAATATTACGGTAAAAGGCGGAAAGTTTTTAGAGGCAATGGCAGAGGCGGATACCGTTGTATTTGATAAGACCGGAACCTTGACAAAAGCGTGTCCGACTGTTTCAAAAGTAGTTTCATTTAATGGAGACAGCGAAGACGAGCTTCTGCGGATAGCGGCATGTTTAGAAGAACATTTTCCGCATTCTATGGCAAAGGCAGTTGTAGATGCTGCCAGATCAAGAAATCTGATCCATGAGGAGATGCATTCGAAGGTAGAATATATTGTTGCGCACGGCATTTCTACGACCATCGAAGGGAAACGGGCGATTATCGGAAGTTATCATTTTGTCTTCGAGGATGAAAAAAGTCAAATTCCTGAGGGGATGCAGAATGCATTTGATGAACTGCCGCCGGAATGTTCGCATCTGTATATGGCAATTGAAGGTATTCTTGCCGCAGTAATCTGTATCGAAGATCCGATTCGGCCGGAAGCCGGGGAAGTCATTCGGGAATTAAAGAATCTTGGATTACAGAAGGTCGTTATGATGACCGGAGACAGCGAACGGACTGCGAAAACGATTGCAGAAATGGTCGGCGTGGATGAATATTATGCAGAAGTGCTGCCTGAAGATAAAGCTGCTTTTATTGAAGCCGCGAAAGCGGATGGAAGAAAAGTGATTATGATGGGGGATGGTATCAACGATTCGCCGGCACTGTCTGCTTCTGATGTTGGCATTGCTGTCAGTGATGGGGCTGAACTTGCCAGAGAGATTGCAGATGTTACGATTATGGCGGATGATCTGTATGAGATGATTACATTAAAAAGAATCAGCAATGCTTTAATGGAGCGTATTCATAGAAATTACCGGTTCATTGTCGGGTTTAATGCAGGCTTGATTTCACTTGGTGTATTAGGAATCTTATCTCCGGCTGCATCGGCGATGCTGCATAATACTTCTACATTGATGATCAGCTTAAGCAGTATGAAGGATCTGCTTGATCCGCAGCAGTAAAAACGGTTTTGTTCCCCTCTCTTTTTTCTGTCAATTATTAAAAAATAAAAGTAGAAGCGAAGATATATTTATGGTAAAATAAATATATCAGAAAAAGGGTGTCTAGTTTTATTACAGGAGGTTATCATGACAGTAAAAAGAGCTTATGAAAATAAAGATGGAGTGTTTATTGAATTCTATACAAATGAAGAGATGTATTGTGGCGAGTTATTTACTGTAGATGGAAAGCACTATAATTCGGGTGAACATGTATTTGAGATTTCCGAGATTCGTGCCGACCTGGAAAAGTGCAAAGTGACGGCGCAGTATCTTAAGAAGGTGGATGCACCTGCGAAAGGAAAAGCTGCGAATATTACAGGTTCGATCAGATTGAGAAATTTAACAGGATGTTATATTTATAAGTTTCAAAATTAATGAGATAATCACATATACAGAGAAATAAGATCGAGAAGATACTTTTAGAAATTTTCGTATGAATAACAGAACGTGATGAACGAGGAAGACCTGCGTTGCAAGTTTTCCTCGCTTTTTGATTGGGAGAAGAATATGCTGGCAAAAAGAATACAAAATCTGACGCCTTCTGCAACAGGTGAGTTGTTTGCTAAGGTGGCTCAGTTAAAAGAACAGGGAGTTGATGTCATTTCCTTCAATGTAGGGGAACCGGATTTTCAGACGCCGGAGGAAGTGATCGAGGAATGTAAAAAGGCGATGGATGCCGGAAAAACGAAGTATGCACCGGTTGCCGGGATTACGGAATTGAAAGAGGCAATATGCTGCAAATTAAAAAATGAGAATCAGGTAGCCTATGAGAAAAATCAAATCTGTATTTCTACGGGCGCGAAACATGCGGTGTATAATGCGGTTATGGCTGTCTGTGATCCGGGAGATGAGATCATCCTTCCGATTCCGTGTTGGGTGAGTTATGTAGAGATGATCAAACTGGCAGGCGGTGTCCCGGTATTGGTACCGACAAAAGAGGATTATCAGCTTGATTTGAATGCAATTGAGGAGTCGATTACAGAGAGGACGAAAGGAATTATCTTAAATACTCCGAATAATCCGACAGGTGCCTGTTATAGGAGGGAAAGTCTGCTGCAGCTTGGAGAGCTTGCGGTTCAGAAGGACTTTTACATTATCTCTGACGAAATCTATGAAAAGCTTATCTATGATGATAATGAGCATATATGTGTTTCGAGTTTGTCAAAAGAAATTTATGATCGTACAATTTTAATTAACGGATTTTCGAAAGCGTATGCGATGACCGGGTGGAGAATCGGATATACGGCAGCATCGACGGATATAATCGAAGGGATTACCGGGTTTCAGGGGCATGTGACATCGAACAGCACAACCTTTGTTCAATGGGCGGCAGTTCGGGCCTTGCAAATGGGAGATGATACGGTTGTTGCGATGCGCGACGAATTTAAAAAACGCCGTGACTTTATGTATCAGACTTTTTGTGAACTTCCGGATATTACCTGTGTGAAGCCGGGAGGCGCATTTTATCTGATGCCCGATGTCAGTGCATATTTTGGAAAAGAAGCCGGAGGAATGAGGATCAAAGATTCCGCAGATTTTTGTATGTACATGTTAGAAGAGGCGAAGATTGCAATCGTACCGGGAAAAGCGTTTTTTATGCCGAATGCAGTTCGATTTGCGTATACGGATTCGATGGAACGTCTCCAGGAGGGCATGAGGAGATTTAAAGAGGCATTGCTGAAAATAAAATAAAACATACAGAGGGTGTTTCACAATAGATGTTGAAGCACCTTTTTTTACAAATAAAATGTATAATTATGGAAATATATCCAAATATAACTTGACAATATTTTACAATTCAAATATAATACAAATACATCAGAAGGGAGGAGATAATCATTCATGAAAGATTATTGACAAGAGAGCAGTTCGGGCCTTTGTATCCGTTGGTTCAGAATGACAGGATTACTGATATTAACTGGAATGGAAGGCAGCTCTGGATCGATCATCTTGACCGGGGCAGATATTGTTCCAATATGATTCTGGAGACGACATTCATCAGACAGTTCACATCTCATATTAGTAATGTTGTCAGTCTTAATTTTAACAAGCATACACCATTGCTTGAAGCGGAGGCGAACGGCCTCAGAATTTCTATTATTCACGAAGCGTATGCCAAAAGCGGCAGAAGTATTTCAATTCGAAAGTCACCACCGATAAAGCGTCTATATGATGAAATCATGATAAAACAAAATTATTGTACAAGAGAAATGCTGGATTTTTTAAAAAATTGTGTAAGAGCGCATATGAATATCGTAATATGCGGGCAGGTTGGAAGCGGCAAGACAGAATTGCTGAAGTATCTCACGCAGTTTATCCCGTCGAATGAAAGAGTGATTACAATTGAGGATAATCTCGAGATTCACTATAGTACGATTCATCCGGATAAGGATTGCATCGAAATTAAAGTTGATCCGGAGCATTTTTCTTATACACAGGCGATCAAAGCGTGTCTGAGGCAATTGCCGAATTGGATCTTGCTATCGGAATCCAGAGGGGATGAAGTACGATATTTGATGGAATCTTTGACAACCGGACACTATTGTATGACGACAATTCATACGGATGATGTCAGGAAGATACCGGAGCGTATTCGTAATATGATCCAGGACAGCTATGCGGCAGAAAGAATAGGGAGAGAGACGTACATATTTTTGGATATTTGTGTTCTTATAAGGAAGAAAATTGATGATAACGGTATGATTCGAAGGTATATTGATCAGATCGGATGTTTTTCATCCTTAAAGGATGGAAGTCAACAAAGAGTAAAGCTGTTTGTCAAGGATGGACGGTTTGTTGATCGGATATTGCCGGAGGATATTATGGATAAATTCAGAATGAATGAGATTATTTACCCATTTGAACCGGTAGAAGAAAGAGGCGGGATATGAAGCAGCATCCATTCAAATATATAAGATTTCGTAATCTGCAGACCCGGATCAATGGTTACGGATATCACTATTCGTTTTCCAGATATTTAGCATTGCTGTTTTTGGGAATGGCGGTCATTGTTGGAATTGGAAAACTAAATGGTTTGAAGTTTACGAATATCTGTGTTTTGATCGGGCTGGTCTTTATGATCATTCCATTGTTATTATTCGTTCAGTTTCGATATTTATATGAACAGCAGAGATTTCAGGATTTGGTAAATTATATGGAGCAGATGATGTATTCTTTTCAAAAGCATTCCAAAATTGTTTCAGCGTTAGAAGAAGTAGAAAATTTGATGGAAGGGGATATCCAATTTCGTATACAGCAGATTCGAAATTCTATTGAATCATCGAAAAATCTCTCCTATAAAGAGGCATTTCAGATATTGGAGATAGCATATCCGTGCGACAGGCTTATGATCATGCATGAGCTGTTTATAAAGGTTGAAAGTATTGGAGGACAATATCAGACTGTTTTGGCTTCATTGATTGAAGATACCAAGTTGTGGACAGAGAGGGTATATTTGTTTCAAAAAGAAAGAAGTCAGATGAAAAAGAAGATTATATTAAGTATCTTTTGTGTGCTCATCTTATGTGTTATTTTGTTTCGAATGATGATTCAGAATGAAGAGATGGTGAAAGTAACGGATTCGGCATATTATCAGACGGGAACGACGCTCATTTTAATTTTATTTTTATTCGTATTTGGGTTATCACAATGGCTGTTGACTGGAGACTGGCTGCAAAAGCAAAAGGATGTTCCGGAGGAAAACTTAAAGAAAGACTGGGAACGTGTCCGCGGTTCCAGAGATCAATATCCCCGTGCCAGAAAGCGGCTGCAGAGAGAAGCGGAGAAGCAGTTTCCAAAGTGGCTCAGAGTGATGATACTAAATCTGCAGACGGAAAATGTATATCGTGCGATTGCGGAATCGGTGGATGATGCACCGGCGGTTTTAAAAGATTCATTGGAGATTCTTGTGGAAGAGATAGTAGAAGATCCGGTATCCATGCAGCCGTATAACCACTTTTTAGAGGAATTGCAGACACCGGAGATTCATTCGACAATTAAAATGCTCTATGCGTATACGAATGTTGGAACGAAAGAAGCGAAAAATCAACTGGATGCACTTATGAAGAGGAATATTATTCTGACGGATAAGGCAGAAAGAATTCAAAATGAAGATGAGATTGCAAAATATCAGTGTGTATTTTATATACCGATGTTTTTGGGAACTGCAAAGATTATGTTGGATATGTCGATTATGTTTGTCGTAATGTTTTCGGTATGGGGACAGTTTATGTAATTTTAAGGAGGGCAGTCAATATGAAACACTTTTTTGAGCAATACGGTGAGACGATTTTCTTCTTTTTGCTGGGTATAACGATTGTAACATTTTACCAGAAGCTCGTAGACTTATCTCTATTATAAAAGGAGGGTTTATGAAAGAAATTATAAATGAATACGGCGAATATATCGTTTCCTTTATTGCTGCAGTTGGGATTTTAGCTTTGTTATATTTTATGATGGATATATTAAAGTCCGCAGTACTCATCTTTGCAGATTCCTTGTGCTGAAAGAAGGAGTGATATGAAACTATTAATAGAAGAATATGGGAGAGTCATTATCGTTGTTTTACTTGGAATGCTATTGTTTTTCTTTATAAATGGGACTGTTTTAAAACAGGTGAAGAGTCACATAGTTTTCCCGGATTCCATTGAGAAGGAAAATAATAAACAAAGCGATTTTTATCGCATGCCGGAATTGAAGGGACTGGAAAAAGATGGGAGACCTCTGGCTCTAAAAATCCAGGCAGGGAGTGAATTTCATCCGGTTAATACAGAGGGGATCATACAAGTAAAAGCAGTTGATTCCTATGATGGAGATATTACGAATCGAATAAAAGTATACATGATTCGGGTAAAAGATAAAAAAGAAACAAAGACGTTGATAGAGGGGAATCTGGACACGTCTGAATCCAACAGACAGTATATTCTGGAATATGTAGTAAAAAATTCTGCCGGATATCAAAGTGCAAAGAGAATTAGTGTTTTAACCGATGGGACAGGAGGAAAGCTATGAGAGTTCCGTTTCATATATTATTTGGATGTTTTTTCCTGTTTTTTATGACGTTTGTCATGATTAGTTGTAATGCTGTTGCCTATCAGACGAAGACAGCATGGAACCAGTATGACACAGCGGTAAAAGAGATTGAAAACAGCCATTTTGAGCCGGAGATAATTGAGAAGATGATTCAGGACAGCGGCAGCCGTGGATATCAGATGACGGTATTAGAGGACTGCGTTTATGAGGATGTACAACGTTATCAGGTCAAATTATCCTATAAGATCAAGGTACCTGTATTTCAGGTTGAAAGAAAACGTGAGATAAGCGGATATGCGATATAGGGGGAAGTATGAAATTAGGAATAGAGACAATGATCCATATGATCATATTTTTGATCGGGTTTATCTTCGTCATATCTGTTTATATGATTTCTTTAGAATCAGCAGATGCCAAACAGTATCATGCATGGACGATGGAAAAACTAGAAGGTGCAAAATATGCGAAGGCTGTTCAAGAATACTGTATGAAAGATGCACAAGAGCATGGATATACGCTTAAAATTGAAGAAGAGGCTGAGAGGAAACGAAATGATAAAAAAGTTATTTTGGACTATCATCTTTCTGTTCCGTTCTTAGAAACGGGTAAATCATATCAGATTGTAGGTTATTCACATTAGAAAGGAGGTGAGGAATTATGAAGGAATTTATGGCTGAGTATGGATCCGTTGTTGTAACGGTCATTATCGTTCTGGCAGTATGCGCATTTGTTAGTGCCGCGTTTACTCCGCAGCTTCAGGAAGCGCTTACTGATACGCTGGAGACATTCTTTACAAAATCCGGAGCATTGCACAGCTAAAACAAGGGCAATCATGGAAGGAGAAATATGAAACAGATTATTTTAAGTGCATGTGGATGTCTGCTAATCATCTATGCAGTGTATGCAAACCAGAATTTTGCAGATGAAGCGGTGAGGGAGTCAGAATTGAATCTGGCGCTTTCACATGGAATTAATCAGACATTGGAAATGCACAAAGAATCGGAATTCGAGTCTGAAGAAGATATGGAAAAATACTTTATGAAATTATTCAAATCTCAGATCACTTCAGATGGAATCCTGAAAGTGAATGTAATTTCCTCGAACTGTCAGTATGGTATGCTCGACATCGAAGTGGTTGAGTACTTTCAGGCTTCCGATCAGAAAGAACGGGAAATTACCGTTCGAAAATGTGGAATTATTGATGAACAAAAAAGTTAATTACAATGGAGGATAATTGATCCGGTGGAAAGCGTTTGTGGAACATCTATGACTCTTTGGTTTGCACTGCCTCGCCAGAACAATTTTGTATCACGCTGCTCATCGATGTAGCGGCCATCAACGAGGACATCCAGGTAATTCATAATTTCCAGGGTGCAGACTTCTTCCCATTCAAACCCAGTGTACAGCCAGAGTGTTTTGTTCGGAAAGGCTTCCTTAATATCTTTTGCCAAAGCTGTAATTGCCTGACAGTTGGCAGGATGTAACGGATCGCCTCCGGAAAAAGTAATTCCGGATATATAATCTTTTTTCAATTCACGAAAAATTTCAGCTTTTGCGGCAGCATCAAATGGAAGTCCGCCTTTTACATCCCATGTAACAGGATTTTGACAATTTTTGCATTTATGTGTGCAGCCTGCGGTCCACAGTACGACGCGCAGTCCGTCTCCGTTGAGCATATCATCGGTTGTTATATTGTGATAATTCATAATAAAATTCCTTTCAAAATCAATGTGTTTTTCTCATTAGTATAAATGAAAGAAAAACTACAGTCAATGCTTGCATGGAAAAGTGATAAGTGATATTATAGGAATACGCATTTATTAAATACACAACATAGAGTATTGGGAATATAAGGAAATCACAATATATGGTAATTATAGAAAGGGAGTTAGATTGAGGATATGCGCATTGAAGATGTATATGTAATAAAGAAAGATAATACAAAAGAAGCATTTAATGTACAAAAAGTAGTTGTTGCAGTGAATAAATCAGCATATCGTGCGTTGGTAACTTTTACGGAAGAGGAGATTGGTTTTATTTGTCAGTTTGTTGAGGAGAAGGTTCTTGAGCTGGGGAAAAAAGAGGTTCATATTTCAGAAATGCATAATGTCGTAGAAGGTGCATTAGAAAAGACCAATCCTCTGGTTGCGAAGAGTTACCGCGATTATCGCAACTATAAGCAGGATTTTGTGCAGATGCTGGATGAGGTATATCAGAAGAGCCAGTCGATCATGTATATCGGTGATAAAGAAAACAGTAATACCGACAGTGCATTAGTGTCTACAAAGAGAAGCCTGATCTTTAATGAATTTAACAAATCTCTGTATCAGAAGTTCTTTATGACAACAGAGGAACTGCAGGCATGTCGGGATGGATACATCTATATTCATGATATGTCGGCAAGACGGGATACGATGAACTGCTGTTTATTCGACGTGGAACATGTATTAAAGGGCGGATTCGAGATGGGCAATCTCTGGTATAATGAACCAAAAACTCTGGATGTTGCCTTTGACGTAATCGGAGATATCGTATTAAGTGCTGCCAGTCAGCAGTATGGCGGTTTTACTGTTCCGAGCATTGAGAAGATCTTAGAGCCATATGCGGAAAAGTCATATAATCGTGCCTATCAGCGTTATGTCGGATTAGGGTTATCCGAAGAAAAAGCTGATCAGGAAGCCGTTAAGGATGTCGAACGGGAGTTCAGACAGGGCTTCCAGGGATTGGAATATAAATTTAACAGTGTGTCTTCTAGCAGAGGGGATTACCCTTTTATCACGATGACCGCTGGTACAGGTACGAAGCCATTTGAAAAGATGGCTACAAAAATCATGTTGGAAGTACGTAAGGAAGGACAGGGGAAAGAAGGTTATAAAAAGCCTGTATTGTTTCCAAAACTAGTATTTTTATATGATGAAGACTTACATGGTCCTGGAAAAGAATTAGAAGATGTATTTGAGGCAGGGGTGGAGTGCTCCGGCAAAACAATGTATCCTGACTGGTTAAGTCTGACGGGAGAAGGCTATGTATCGTCTATGTATAAACAATATGGAGAGATTGTCAGTCCTATGGGATGTCGTGCATTCTTATCTCCATGGTATGAGCGCGGGGGTATTGAGCCGGCAGATGAACAGGATAAGCCGGTTTTTGTAGGAAGATTTAATATCGGTGTTGTTAGTCTGCATTTGCCGATGATCTATGCGAAAGCAAAGCAGGAGAGTAAGGATTTTTATGAAGTATTGGACTATTATCTGAACCTGGGAAGACAGTTGCATCTGCGTACTTATGATTATCTGGGAGAGATGAAGGCTTCTACGAATCCATTGGCATATTGTGAGGGCGGTTTTCTTGGAGGACACCTGGGCTTACATGATAAGATCAAACCTCTTCTAAAATCAGCAACCGCATCTTTTGGCATTACCGCATTGAATGAACTTCAGCAGCTTCATAATAAAAAGTCATTGGTCGAAGATGGGGAGTTTGCTCTGGAAGTGTTGACATATATTAATGAGCAGATCACTCGTTTTAAAAAAGAAGATGGACGGCTATATGCAATTTATGGAACTCCTGCTGAGAATTTATGCGGTCTTCAGGTAAAGCAGTTCCGCAAAAAGTACGGGGTTGTAGAGAATGTATCCGATCGCGAATATGTCAGCAACAGTTTTCATTGTCATGTTTCAGAGGATATTACTCCGATCCAGAAGCAGGATTTAGAGGGACGTTTTTGGAATCTAAGCAATGGAGGAAAGATTCAGTATGTCAAATACCCAATTGACTATAACAAGGATGCGATTCGTTCACTGGTCCGCCGTGCGATGAAGAAGGGCTTTTATGAAGGCGTGAATCTGTCGTTATCCTATTGTGATAATTGTGGACATGAAGAACTGAATATGGACGTATGTCCAAAGTGCGGAAGTCGTAATCTGACCAAGATCGATCGTATGAATGGATATTTGTCTTACTCAAGGGTAAAAGGTGATACCCGTTTGAATGATGCGAAAATGGCTGAAATCGCAGAAAGAAAGTCTATGTAGAATCAGAATCATTTAAAATTATGTAAAAAGGCAGTCGATGATAATTCAATCTGTAATTATTATTTGACTGTCTTTTGTTGTATAATAAAAGTAGAAATAAAAATATAGAAGAAGGGAAGACGGAGAAGATGTATCACAAATTAATGACTTGTTTGAACAGCGTTAAAGAAAAAATTGATTTGAAACCGGAGGTCGCTTTGGTTTTAGGATCGGGTCTGGGAGATTTTGCAGATGAAATTAAAATTGTAGATACGATTGCATATACGGATATCGAAGGATTTCCGGTATCAACCGTAAAGGGTCATAAAGGTCGTTTTGTTTTCGGTTATGTAAAAAAAACACCGGTTGTCATTATGCAGGGACGTGTGCATTACTATGAAGGTTATCCGATGTCGGATGTCGTTCTTCCAATCAGATTGATGGGCATGCTTGGAGCAAAAAAACTCCTTTTGACGAATGCGGCAGGCGGATGCAATCCGGACTTTCAACCGGGTGATTTTATGGTAATTACGGATCATATTGCAACAGCTGTTCCAAGCCCTTTGATCGGACCAAATATAGAAGAACTGGGGACAAGATTTCCGGATATGAGTGAAGTATACAGTAAGCGCCTTCAAAGTGTGATCGAGAACTGTGCAAAGGAATGTGGCATCGAAGTGCAGAAGGGTGTTTATGTTCAATTTACGGGCCCGAATTATGAAACGCCTGCAGAAGTAAGACTTGCCAGAATCTGGGGTGGAGACGCCGTTGGTATGAGCACCGCATGTGAGGCAATGGCAGCGCATCATATGGGGATGGAAATATGTGGGATTTCCTGTATTACCAATATGGCAGCCGGTATTTCAAAAACGGAATTAAGTCATAAAGAAGTACAGGAGACGGCTGATCGTGTAGCGAAATCATTTAAAGAGCTGGTGACAAAAATAATTGTTTTTATGTAATAAATAAGAATAGATATCTTGACAAATAATAAAAAACAATTTAAAATAATAAATAACAAGATAAATAAAATCGAAATCTTATTTAGGAAGGGGAAACATATGCAGCAGTTATTTCAGACAGACCGTATCAGTTATTTAAAAGAAAAGATGTTATCAGAACCGAGGTATGCATCGATCGAGCAGGCATTGATTATTACCGACACTTATAAGAAGAATGAGGATCAGCCGCGCATTATTCAGAGAGCGCTGTCCTTAAAGGCGGCATTAGAGCAGATGAAGATTGCGGTGGAACCAGAAGAACTGATTGTCGGCAACCGGACCGCAGGTGTGCGTTATGGCGTTGTATTCCCGGAGAGCGGAAGTACATGGGTTGACCGTGAATTCGAAACTCTGCCGACCAGACCGCAGGATCGTTTTCATGTACATGAAGAAGATATTCAGACATTTCGTGAAGTGATCAAACCTTACTGGGAGGGAAAATCTTTAGAGGATGTTTTGAATCAGAGATATGGAAAAGAAATTAATGAGATTGGTAAAGTTGTTAAGATTAATCAGAAGGATCATGCACAAGGACATATCTGTCCAAATTGTGTAGAATGGTTACAGTTTGGCCCAGCCGGTTATCGGAAAATAGCGGAAGAAAAACTTCTGACAACAACAGAAGAATCAAAAAAGTTATTTTATCAGTCAGTTGCCATTGTTATGGAAGGTGCACAGAATTTTATGATGCGTTACCATGATCTGATGTGTGAGAAAGCGGCGCTGGAAACGGATGTGGAGAAAAAGGCATCGATGATGAAAGTTGCTGAGAACTGCAAGAATTTGAGTGTTCGTCCGGCTCAGACGTTCCATGAAGCGGTTCAGGCAACATGGTTTTTATTCGTTATCTTGCAGATGGAATCCAATGCATCTTCATTTTCACCGGGACGTTTGGATCGGCATCTGATTTCTTATTATGAGAAAGATCTTGCAGATGGAACTTTAAACAAACAGGATGCTCTGGAAATCATTGAAAATATGTGGTTAAAATTTAATGAGATTGTCTATATGAGAAATTCGGGCGGGGCAAAGTATTTTGCAGGATTCCCAATTGGATTTAACATCGCCGTGGGCGGACAGGATGAAAATGGAAATGACTACGCTAATGAATTATCCTTCCTTTTCTTAAAAGCACAGCAGCATATCGGACTTCCACAGCCGAACTTATCGGTGCGTTTACATGAGGGAACGGGGGATGAATTGCTGAAAGAAGCAGTGCGTACAGTGGCACTTGGAAGTGGTATGCCGCAGTTCTTTAACGATAAGGCAGTTATCCCATCTATCATGGAACTTGGTATCGAAGAGGCAGATGCTCGCGATTATGCGATTGTTGGATGCGTGGAACTGACAACGCAGGGCAATAATCTCGGTTGGAGTGATTCGGCAATGTTCAATTTAAATAAGGCGCTGGAAGTTACTTTAACAGGTGGAACCTGCCTGCTGACCGGGGATAAAATTGCACCGGATTATGGTAGACTTACCGATTATGAGACATTTGAAGATTTAGAAGAAGCATTTAAAAAGCAGATAGATTATTTTGTTGACAAAATGATCTTAGCCTGTGAACAGGTAGAACAGGCTCATATTGATCTGCTGCCGTCACCATTTTTATCGGCAACCATTGATAATTGTATGGAAAATGGCATAGATGTGACTGCAGGCGGGGCAAAATATAATTTATCCGGTATTCAGATGATTCAGGTTGCGAATCTTGCCGATAGCTTTGCGGCAATCAAACAGCTTGTATATGAAGAAAAGAGATTTACAAAGGAAGAAGTGTTGAATGCCTTAAAGAATAACTTTGAGGGTTATGAATATATGAGACAGGTTATGTTAAATAAAGTTCCAAAGTACGGGAATGATATCAGTTATGTTGATGACCTGGGTACAAAATGGGCAACCTATTTCAAGGACAAATTGCGCACTTATACGAATTATAGAGGAGGCCCTTATCACACAGGCATGTATACGGTATCTGCACATGTACCAATGGGTGAAAATGTCGGTGCAACGCCGGATGGACGTTTCGCAAAAGATCCATTGGCAGATGGCGGCATGTCGCCGGTATATGGAAGAGATGTGAAAGGTCCAACTGCAGTATTAAAGTCAGTTTCAAAACTTGATAAAAATCTGACGACAAATGGCGGACTTTTAAATATGAAATTCTTGCCGGAATTCTTCAGCAATGAAGTAGGGATTCAGAAATTTGCGAACTTTTTAAGAAGTTTTGTTGACCTAGAGATTCCTCATATTCAGTTTAATGTTGTCAGAAAAGAGGATTTGATCGCAGCAAAAGAAAATCCGGAACAATATCGTGGATTAACAGTTCGTGTAGCCGGTTATACAGCATACTTTACGGAACTTGCCGATGAACTTCAAAATGAGATTATAGCCAGAACAAGTTATGGAGATATCTAATATGGAAGGAAATATTTTTGATATCCGCCGTTTTTCCACTCATGATGGAGATGGAATCCGTACGACAGTATTTTTAAAGGGCTGTCCTCTGTCCTGTGTATGGTGTCAGAATCCGGAAGGGATTTCCATAAGGCGCAGACCATTATACTTTGAAAACCGCTGTATTCACTGCGAAACCTGCGTTCATACCTGCAGGAACGGCGGCTTTCGGGCAGAGGATGGAGCGATTGTATTAAATCCGAATGTCGAAGAGGACTGGGAGAAGCTGATTTACCACTGTCCGACCGGAGCGATCGAGATGGATTCCAAAACAGCCAGTGTGGAGGAGATTATGGAAGAAATCCGCAAGGATCAGGTCTTTTATAAGCATGGCGGCGGAGTGACGTTATCCGGTGGAGAACCTTTGCTACAATGGGAATTTGCCCGCGAGATATTAAAACAATGTCGTAAAGAGAAGATTCATACTGCAATCGAAACTGCCCTTTTTGTGCAGACGGAAGCATTAGAAGCGGTTATTCCATATCTCAGTATGGCATTTTCTGATCTGAAATTGATTGATGACCAAGCGCATCGGAAATATGTGGGTGTATCAAACAAACTGATCAAAAAAAATATCGAAATACTTTTGAAATCAGAAGTGAAGGATCAGGTGATCATCCGTACACCGATGATTCCGGGAATTACGACGACAAAGGAAAATATTCAGGGGATAGCGGCATTTATCAGTGCCATTTATCCGGAAGTGTCCTATGAGATCTTAAATTATAACCCGCTTGCTGAGGCGAAATATCATCTGGTTGATATGAAGTATTGTTTCGATGAAAATCCAAAACTTTATTCGAAAGAACAGATGCAGGAGTTTGGTCATTGGGCGAGACAGGCAGGCGTAAAGAATGTTATAATTGAGTCATAAATGATAAAAAGGGGGTACATAAAAATTTTGTGTACCCTTTTCATGTTTGATTGAGAGGAAATGAAAAATGATTAAATTAGTTATAACCGATGTAGATGATACGATTGTTCCGGCAGGAAACACGAATCCAAATTCAGCGTATTATGATGCAATACATCAACTTAGAGAGAAAGGTATTTATGTGGTTGTTGCCAGCGGAAGGCAAAAAACAAGCATTGAGAAAACCTTTGCACCTGTTAGAGATGAGATTATGTATGTAGCGGAAAATGGAACGGATATTCATACACTTGATTTTCACTTTTCAGAATATATTTCAAATGATGACTATTATGAATTATTATCAGATGTCAGAAAACTCGAAAGTGGGTATGAGGTGATGCTTTGTAAGCCGGAATGTGCTTATATTGAAAGCCGTTATCCCGAATTTTTTGAAATAATGACAAAAGAGTACGGTTATCATGCAAAGATGATCGAAGATGCAATGGTCTTGTCAGATATTGATAAAATATCTGTGTATCGAAAAGATGGAATTAGTCCGGAAGTAGAACGGAAGATGAAGAAATTATGGGGTGATCGCCTTGATGTTGGTCTGGCGGGTGCGCAGTATCTGGATTTTGTGAAAAAAGGCTGCAACAAAGGATATGCTTTATCGAAAATCCAGGATTATTATCATATCAAACCGGAGGAAACCGTTGCATTTGGAAATGCAGACAATGATATACCGATGTTTACATATGCAAAATACGGTTATGCTGTTGCAGATGCCAGTAAAAGGCTGAAACATGCTTCCTATGAAGTGATTGGAAGGATGGAAGATGATGCTGTGTTGAAGAAGATGGAAAATTTGATTCATTAATTAAAAAGAAAGGTGAAACATGCTTTCAAAACATGCGGAAGATATTATAAGGATTTTAATTCATCAAAATGAGGCATTTATAACAAATAAAAAAATTGCAAAGATGCTGGGAATATCAGAACGAAGTGTCAACAATTATATGAAGGAAGTGGCGGATTACTGCGAAGAAGAAGGACACAAATTAGTTCGTAAGCGTGGCAAGGGAATTTGTCTGGAAACTGGACTTCATGCGGAAGAATTAAAAAAAACATTTTCACAGGAACAGATGTCTTATGAAAATCGTGATACAAGAATTAATTATATTGTGCGTACTTTAATTGAAAGCGGGGAGCCTTATACTGCGGCCTTATTTGCAGATGAGCTTTTTGTATCAAGAGCAACGATCCGTACGGATCTTGATAAAGCGAATCAACAGTGTAAAAGAGATCATTTAGAAATTCATCAGGTTGTAGGAAAAGGGATTGAAATAGAGGGAAGCGAATTTTGGAAGCGAAAAGTACTGGTCTGCAGAAATCAAAAAGTATCTGTAAATGAATACAAATTGCAGCCAGATGTAATGGATTTAAGACTTGAAAAAAATGCATATTCCAGGATGGTTGCTCAGTATCGGGAAAAAATCGTGAATGGGGTTATTTCGTGTATTCATCAGTTAGAAAAAGAGATCGGATATCAGTTTAATGATTATACGTTTTGTATGATTACAGAATATACCAGTTGCCAAATGAATCGCATTAAGACAGATCGTTGTCTGGAAGAACCCATGATGAACCGATTAACATTGGTAGAAGAAATTGCAGACTGGACTGATCGTTTTACCAGCCTGTTAAATAGAAAATTTCATTTAAATATTGATCCAAGAGAGGGGTTATATCTTTATATTCTGTTATTAGGAGCTGAGGTTCAGAATAGCAGCAGAATTGTAAATAAAAAATTTTTGATCGAGAAAGAAATTAGCATCGAAGATGTAACAGAGCAGATGATCGCGTATCTTTCAGCAATTATGGGTTTAGATTTTGGAGCAGATACATTGTTAAAGATCAGCCTCGAATTATTTTTAAATAGTTCTTTGGTAAGAGTAAAATATGGATTTGAGATCAAGAATCCATTTTTAGAGGAGGTAAAGAAAACATATTCTGCTATTTTTTCAGCATGTCTGACAGCGAGTAAAGTATATGAGGATTTGGTAGAAGTACTGCCGACTGAGGATGAAATTTCTTATATGGCAATTTTGTTTGGCAGTTCATTGATTCAGAATCAGAAAAAAATTAATACTGCAGTGATTGGCAGCGGTGGGATTGGGATTACACAGATTATCGCCCATAAAATAGAAGCAAAGATACCAGAAATCAATGTGATTACAGTGCTTCCATCCAATGCAGCGCTATTTATTAAAGAAAATCAATATGATCTGGTGATTACGACAATCCCAACTCTAAAAATCAAACATCCGAACGTTGTTTATACGACTTTATTAGTTGGAGAACAGGATATTTATCGTCTGAAAAAAACATGCCATGATATTCAGGAAAAAGTGTTAGAACAGACTTCACAGATTACGATTCAACATTTATTAAACGATGAGTTGATTTTGTTAGAACACAAGCCAACAACGAAAAGGGCATTATTGAAAAAGGCCTGTGATCTCTTGTTAAAACAGGGCTATGTAAAGGAAGGATTTTTTGAGAGTGTGATGCACCGCGAAGAAATCAGCGCTTCTGTTCTGGGCGGAGGTATGGCAGTTCCTCATGGGATATCTCAATTTGTAAAGAAACCGGCAGTTGTAGTGATCAGAACAGATGATAAAGTGGAATGGGGAGAGGGAGCAGTTGATGTAATCTTCCTTCTGGCTCTCAATTTTGAAGATATTGAAACAACAAGGGCTTTTTTTGCAGCATTTTATGAAATGACAATGCAGAAAAAATCTGCAAAATTGATTCGAAAGGCATCTGGGAGAGAGGAAATTAAACAGATCATTATGCATAATTCGTGATAAAGGTGATAATGCTTGCGTTCATTACTGAAATTTAAGGACCAGGGAGTTTTCTCTGGTCCTTTTTGCATAAAGAATTGTAGAATTTTGCAGTTACTTAAATGCAAAATTGATAAGGGTGTCGTCATGAAAACACATTTTGCAGTTATAATACTGCAAAATCAGAAGAAATGACATCTTGTGGAATAATAAAAATAAATATAAAATATAATCAAACAAGAGAGAAAAATAAAAAACAATGATTGAAAGGAGACACATATGGCAACAGAATTAATTAACAATGACATTGTATTGTTCGATGTCGAAGCAACAACTAAGGAAGAAGTCATCCGTCTGATTGCAGATGCAATGGATCAAGATGGACGATTAATCGATAAGGAGGGATACATTCAGGATGTACTAAAGAGGGAATCAACGTCTTCAACAGCAATTGGATTTTCAACAGCAACACCTCATGCAAAATCGGTATCAGTAAAAGAACCATCTCTATCATTTGTGCGTTTGAAAAGACCGATGCAGTGGGATGACGAGGAGGTAACAATGGTATTTCAGATTGCTGTTCCTTCGCCAGGACAGGGGGATCGTCATCTGGAGATTTTAGCAAAATTGTTCCGTAATCTCGTTTATGACGAATTTAGAGACAAGTTGAGTGCAGCAAAGAGCCAGCAGGAGGTTGTTGATTTATTAAAAGAATTCTAGTATCCAATATCCCTATGCGGTTTTGATAAAAAGAGATATCAAATTGTAAAGGGAGGAAGATAATATAGAATGAATATTTACACAAAGAAAGGAAATGAAATTATGAAACAGGAAAGCGAAGTAATCTCAATTTTAAAGAACGTGAGACAACATTTAATGGGTGGTGTATCTTATATGATTCCGGTCGTTGTAACAGGAGGTATTCTGTATGCAATTGCAACGATGCTATCTATGAATTCAGTAACAACCTCCGGATCAGTAGAAGCAAGTAACATCTTTATTGATGTGTTAAGTCAGATCGGTGGCGTTGGACTTGGCATGATGGTTCCGGTATTATCTGCATTTATTGCAATGAGCATTGCAGACCGTCCGGGTATTGCTCCAGGTCTGATCTGTGGACAATTAGCGGTTAACGTTGGTTCTGGATTTATTGGCGGTGTGATCGCGGGTCTTTTATGTGGCATTGTAGCTCAGTACTTAAAGAGAGTTCCACTTCCAAAGTCCATGCAGTCGTTAAAATCCATTATGATCGTACCAATTTTTACTTCTTTGATCGTTGGAACTATTACAATCTGCATAGTTGGTTCTCCGTGTGCATGGCTTTTAGATGCATTAACAGCATGGTTGACAAGCATGAGTGGTGCAAGTGCAATTTTAGTCGGTGCAATCACAGGAGCAATGATCGGTTCCGACCTGGGTGGTCCAATTAATAAAGTAGCTTATTCTACTGGTGTTGCAGTTGTTGGTACAACCGTTTTAGCAGGTGAAAATTGTGCCTTCATGGGACCTATCTCATTGGCAATTTGTGTTCCACCGCTTGCATTAGGAATTGAAACATTTATTTTAAAGAAAAAATTTACTCAGGAAGAAAAAGATGCCGGTGTTGGTGCAATCGCAATGGGTGTTTGTGGAATTTCAGAAGGAGCAATCTCTTATACAACAGCCTCTCCAATTTTAATTCCGATCAATATGATCGCATGTGCAGCTGGTGGAGCACTTGCCGGAGCACTTGGAACATATAGTAATGCAGGATGGGGCGGACTTGTAGTTCTTCCGGTAACATCTGGACTTACTTATTTGCTGAGTATTGTGGTCGGCATTGCCGTTCATGCAGTATTGGTTATGTTCTTAAAGAAAGATGCAGTAGAAGAAGTTGTAGATAACGATGAAGATGCAGATGTTGATTTAGATATTGAATTTTAAGAGTTGCCAAGCTGTGTATGGAAATTTGAAACAGTCATGTGCAAGGCTACCAACCAGCAAAGTGTTTCGAATTTTCACATGCACTTCGCAAAAGTGATCACACAGCCAGACAATCTCTGGTAACATTGTAGCAGAAAATGATTATTAAGTTAAGAAAAGGAGAGTAAAATCATGAAATTTTTAGCAGTAACAGCATGTCCATCAGGAGTCGCTCATACATATATGGCAGCTGAGGCTTTAGCAAAAGCCTGCAAAGAGAAAGGCATTGAATGCAAGGTGGAAACACAGGGATCTATTGGAATCGAAAATGAAATCACGGCAGAAGATGTTGCAAGTGCTGATTGTATTATCCTTACAAAAGATATGCCAATTAAAAATGAAGAACGTTTCGCAAATATTCCTAAGGTAAGGATTGCAATCAGCGATGCTGTGAAAAAGGCCCCGGCTATTGTTAACAAAGTGGAAAAAGCAATGCTGGCAAAAAAATAATACATATATCAGCCATAATTTAAATCCATAAATGACTTAGACATCATAAATTCCTAATATATTTTGTAAAAAAGTCCGCTTTCATCTTCAATAAACAAGTGAACTATCTGTATCATATGTTTAAAGTATGTTTGAAAGCGGGCATTTTTTTCGTCTGCCTGATCCGCATTTATCCTAAATAGTAAAAATAATGATAATATTAATGAACTATATATTGACGAGTAATAAAAAACAATATATAATAATAAAAAACAAGATAGCACGAGAAAGGAGACTGAAATGAAGAAAGACAGTAGACAACTAAATTGGGCAGTATTGGGAACCGGAGTAATTGCAAACCAGATGGCGGCTGCATTGCAGGATATGGGAAAGAAAATCTATGCGGTTGGCAACCGTACCTATGAAAAGGGAGTTGCATTTGCGGAAAAGTATGGGATTGAGAAAGTATACGATCATTACGACCAGATGTTTACGGATCCTGAAGTCGATGTCATCTATCTGACAACACCGCATAATACACATTATGAATTTATGAAAAAGGCATTGGAGAATGGAAAACACCTTCTGGTTGAAAAATCGATTACATTAAATAGTGACGAACTGGAAGAAACACTGGCAATTGCCGAGGAAAAGAATCTGATCGTTGCTGAAGCGATGACGATCTGGCATATGCCGCTGTATAAAAAACTCTGGGAGATCGTAGAAAGTGGTCAGATTGGAAAAGTGCAAATGATCACGATGAATTTTGGAAGTTATAAAGAATACAATATGAACAACCGCTTCTATAACCGCAATCTTGCCGGTGGTGCAATGCTCGATATCGGAGTATATGCATTGAGTATTGTAAGAAGCTTTATGTCCTCCATGCCCGATCAGATTGTCAGTCAATGGTTACCTGCACCGACTGGTGTGGATGAGCAGGCGACAATTCTGTTAAAGAATCCGGATGGACAGATGGCGACTGTTGCATTGAGCCTTCATTCGAAACAGCCGAAACGTGCGATGATCAGCTGTGAAAAAGCTTATATTGAAATTATGGAATATCCAAGAGCGCAAAAAGCTTTTATCGTAGATGCTGAAACCGGAGAGAAAACAGAAATTACTGCCGGGGAGACAGCACGTGCACTTGAGTATGAAATGAGGGACATGGAAGCTGCTATTTTAGACGGAGAAGTTGATGTGATGCGTCTTTCAGACAGCCGTGATGTCATGAAAATTATGACGCAGCTGCGTCGCGAGTGGGGAATGACTTATCCGGAAGAAGAATAAAATCCTTTCTTGACATTGAAAAATTTAATCGGTAATATATATACAAAAGCCGGCATAACAATGCGTGAAATCCAATGAGGAAATGCTTTATCCTCATCTGGATTCACGCATTTTTTTATAATTAGGTAATTGCGAAACTCGTTAAACTCGTTCACAATCTTGGACCCAAACAG
>JAUNOI010000108.1 GCA_030531165.1 Lachnospiraceae bacterium | reverse complement strand
CCAATTCCTAATACATTTACACCATTCTTCTTTAATTCGCAGCAAAATTTCCAGTAGTTCGTTGGAAAGTGTGGTGAAATAAATATAAAATTCATAATTTTCCTCTTTTCTTTTCAAATTTATTATAGATAAAAGTATTATACTACATTTTTATGCATAAAAAAAGAGGCTGTCTGTCAGGTTTTCTGATTTTCAGCCTCTTATTTTAACTTATTCTTTATTGCAGGATATCTACAACAACTTTCTTTTTATCCTTAGAAGATGCCGCTTTGACAACAGTTCTGATTGCTTTCGCAATTCTTCCCTGCTTTCCAATTACTTTACCCATATCATCCGGGGCAACGCGTAATTCGACTACAATAACGCCTCCAGATTCTTTTTCTGTAACGTTAACTTCTTCTGGGTGATCAACTAGAGACTTTGCAATTACCTTTACTAAGTCTTTCAAGACTCACACCTCCTCTAGTCTTTACTTTTCAATTCCAGCTACTTTTAATAACTTAGCAACAGTATCTGTTGGCTGAGCGCCATTCTGTAACCATTTCTTTGCAGCTTCTTCATCGAATTTGATCACACTAGGATCTTTTGTTGGATCATAAGTACCGATTTCTTCAATGAATCTTCCATCACGAGGAGCTCTTGCATCAGCTACTACTACTCTATAGAAAGGAGCTTTCTTCTGTCCCATTCTTTTTAATCTCATTTTTACTGCCATGTTATGTTACCTCCATTTTAATTAAATATTTTTCTTTTTATTAGTTTGTTTTATTTAGAAAGGAAATTTAAATCTTCCTTTTCTTCCTCTTCTGCCTTTTTTACCCCCGAACATGCCTGACATCTGTTTCATCATCTTCTGGGATTCTTCAAAATTCTTACATAATTTATTCACTTCTGCAATTGGAACACCTGCTCCATTTGCAATCCTGCGTTTTCTTGATGGATTAATGATTTTCGGATTCTCTCTTTCTTCCTTTGTCATCGAATAAATAATATTCGCCGTCTTATCAAGCATTCCATCGTCAATATCAACACCACGAAGCTGTTTACTCATACCGGGAATCATATTCAGAATATCGGACATGCCTCCCATCTTCTTAACCTGTTCCATCTGCTCCAGGTAGTCGTTAAAATTAAACTCAGCACGGCGCATCTTATCGGTCATATCCAAGGCTGTCTGCTCATCAATGGATGCTTCTGCTTTTTCAATTAAAGTCAGCACATCACCCATGCCGAGAATCCGGCTTGCCATACGATCCGGATGGAACTGTTGAAGATCTTCGAGCTTCTCTCCCATACCGATATAAAGAATCGGCTTTCCAGTCACTGCCTTTACGGATAATGCTGCACCGCCTCTCGTATCACCATCCATCTTGGTAATGATGACACCATCGATTCCAACCTGGTCATTGAAATCCTTTGCTACATTGACCGCATCCTGACCCGTCATCGCATCAACAACGAGAACCGTCTGCGTCACATCTACATGATTTTTGATCTCAATCAACTCTGCCATCATACGGTCATCTACATGTAAACGGCCGGCTGTATCAATGATAACGAGATTGTTCTTATTCTCCCTCGCATATTCAATACCTGCTTGGGCAATCTCAACCGGATTTTGATTTCCATCTATTGTAAAAACAGGAACTCCCTGCTTTTCTCCATTCACCTGCAACTGCTTAATTGCAGCCGGACGATATACGTCACAGGCGATCAATAACGGACGTTTGCCTTTTCGCTTAAACTGTCCGGCAAGTTTTGCCGCAGATGTCGTTTTACCGGCACCCTGGAGACCAGCCATCATGACGACTGTCATATCAGCACCCGGCTTCATCTTGAGTTCTGTCAGTTCAGAACCCATCAGTTCAATCATCTCTTCATGAACGATTTTAATTACCATATGTCCGGGATTCAATCCGTTCAATACGTCCTGTCCAATCGCACGCTCAGTTACTTTCTTCGTAAACTGTTTTACAACACGAAAGTTAACATCGGCTTCTAAAAGAGCTCTTTTGACCTCTTTCATCGCTTCCTTTACATCCGCCTCTGTCAATCGCCCTTTTCCGCGCAGATTTTGAAATACATTTTGGAGTCTGTCAGATAAATTTTCAAATGCCATATCTCTTCTCCTATCATCTAATACTCTTCGATGATCGCATTAGATATATTTTCAATCTCTTTTAATCTCTCAATTACTTCCTGATCCCGTTCCTTTTCTAAAATATCTTTGGCATGGCGATTAATCGTCATAACCATCCCTTTTGTTCTCAGAAACTTCTGAAGTAAATGTAATTTCTCCTCATACCCTTCTAGTATCTTATTGCAGCGCTTGATCATATCGTATGCTGCCTGGCGGGTAATTCCATGATCCTGGGCAATCTCTGATGGCGACAAATCATTCTGCACGTAATCACCGTAGATTTCCTTCTGGTGAGCCGTCAAAAGTTCTCCATAAAAATCATATAGCAATGCCTGTTCTACAATTCGTTCCATTCCGATCACCTCTGTAAAGCATTTTCCCTTTACCGTATGCTAGTATACAAAAAAATTATTTCTCTGTCAAGTATTTTTCCATGACAGAATCAAAAATTCTTTGCAAAACGAAACTCCATCTAAGGGTAGCATTGACCCTTTCTAAATCTGGCATTATTTCCTGGTACACATTTTCATTTTTTTCATATCTTAATCATAACTTCTTTTTTAGGAAAATTTATGACCATCTATATTGTAAAACAGGGTGACACCGTTGATTCTATTGCAGAACAATACCAAATTTCAGTCGATTCTATTTTATACAATAACCAAATTCCATATCCTTACCGCCTTGCCGTCGGAGAAGCACTCTTATTATCCACTGCTTCTGATTCTTTACGGGAAAAGCCACTGATCTATGCAGGAGGCTATGCCTATCCATTTATCAGCAGCTGGGTATTGTCCCAGACGCTCCCGTATCTCTCAGACTTATATATCTTTTCTTATGGTTTTACAACAGAAGGCCGACTAATTCCTCCTGCACTGGATGATACCTGGATGATTACTCTCGCCCGCTCTTACAATACTGCACCAATCCTTACTCTGACACCATTTGGTGCCGATGGACAATTCAGCAACTATCTAATCTCCCAAGTCATTCACAGTCCATCTGCGATGTCTGCCCTGAGAAATGATATTCTTGCACAAATAACCGAACGCGGATTCCAAGGATTAGATATTGATTTTGAATATATTCTACCAGAAGATAAAGATGCTTTTGTTGAATTTGTTCTTTATATGAAGGAAGGACTTTCTCCTCTCGGATATCCTGTTTCTGTTGCTCTTGCACCAAAAACATCCGATGATCAGAAAGGACTTTTATATGAAGGGAAAGATTATAAACGATTGGGAGAAATGGCCGATTATGTTTTGCTTATGACATATGAATGGGGCTATACGTATGGTCCTGCCATGGCCGTTGCTCCAATCAATAAGGTAAACGAAGTACTGCAATATGCTTTAACCGTAATTCCACCTGAAAAAATCCATTTAGGAATTCCAAACTATGGATATGACTGGACACTCCCCTTTGTCCGCGGGGAATCAAAAGCAGTCACAATCGGAAATGTGCAGGCAGTGCAGATTGCAATTGAAAATTATGCCACTATTTTATTTGATGTTACGGCACAATCGCCTAATTTTCACTATACAAAACAGGCACAGCTTCATGAGGTTTGGTTTGAAGATGTCAGGAGCATGGATGCTAAATTTCATTTGATCGATACATTTCAGCTCAGAGGATGTAGTTATTGGAATATTATGCAGCTGTTTCGAGCAAATTGGCTGCTTTTAAATGACCGGTTTACAATAACAAAATATAGATAAATAGGAACAGATTGTGGTTACCGGAATTTTCTGTCAGTTAGCAGTTCTTCCTTACATTCTTGATAAGGATAACGGAAGTTCCAATCCATGATGTTCAAGCAACTCTTTATCCCTCAAGATCTCTTTTGTATCTCCATCCTTTATAATGGTTCCATTTGAGATCAGGATCGTTCTCTCACAAGTATCATAAATCAAATCCAAATCATGGGAGGTTATGATTGTCGTTCCTTCTAGGGAATGCAGCGTTTCCATAAACCTCCGCCGATTTCTCGGATCAAGCGCAATCGTAGGCTCATCAAAGATGAGAATCTCCGGTTGCATAGAAAGCACTGTTGCAATTGATGCCAGTTTCTTTTCTCCTCCTGACAAACTGTAAATGGATCGGTCTTTTAGTTGCTCTATTCCAACTTTTTTCATGGCGTCTATGGTACGCTTTTCTACCTCTGATTTCGATAATCCATAGTTTTTTGGTGCAAATGCCACATCTTCATATACGGTTGGCATGAACAACTGACAGTCGCTGTCCTGAAAAACATATCCAATTTTTCCCCTTATTTCATTTAAATATCTTTTCTCTACC
>JAUNOI010000107.1 GCA_030531165.1 Lachnospiraceae bacterium | reverse complement strand
ATAGCAAAATCCAATTGATCGTCTAATAATAATCGCTCCTGAATAGCATATGTCTCCTCTAAAAAGTTTACTTTCACCCCTGGATATTTCTTATGAAACTGAGGAAGAATTTTCGGAATCATACAAGAACTTCGCATTAATGGAAAAGCGATATTTAATTCTCCCTCCTTAAATGAGTTTAAATCGGAAAGTTCTTTTTCCCAGTCCTGACTTAGTTCCAGCATTTTTTTAGCATAATTCATATAACGGCGTCCGAGATACGTAGGGGTATAACAATTCCCACTTCTACTAAATAATTTTCCATCCAATTCTCGTTCCAGTTTTTGCAGATATTTACTCAAAGTGGGTTGGGATATATATAATTCACGTGCCGCCTTTGTTAAATTCTGATGTTTTGCAATACATAATATATAGTTAAATCTTTGTACATCCATTCTCAACTTTCTCTCCTTCGTTATATTTTTAAATACCCAAACCATTTTGTGCATTTCAATGGTATGCCAAAATGGAATAGTTTTTATGAAAATTATAAATTGGACTTTGTCTTCTCTTCATCATACAATGAAATTTAGATAGAATCAATTTTACACATGAAAAGGAGATTAAAAAATGCAACAGTTTCTTGAAAAACATTTTAAACTGTCAGATTATCATACCTCTGTGAAAACAGAATTTCTGGCAGGACTCACAACCTTTGTCACTATGGCATATGTTCTTGCAACCATCCCAGGTATCTTAGCTGGTGCCGGATTGGATAAGCATGTTATGCTGACCATAATGGTTATGCTGATCATCATCACAAGTTGTGCGATGGCATTTGTTACTAACCGCCCCTTTGCCTTGGCACCCGGACTTGGAAGCGTCGGTGTCGTAGCTTCCATGATTTCTAATGAAGGAATCTCTTCTTCCATTGCTGCCGGTGTCATCTTCTGGAGCGGTATTCTTTTTATCCTGATATCTTTTTTAGGACTTCGCGAAGCCGTTGTTCGTGAAATTCCAGTCAGTTTAAAACATGCTGTCAGTGCTGGTATCGGTCTTTTCATCGCTTTGCTCGGTGCTAAAAGCTGTGGTTTGATTGTTGCTAATGCAGATAAAAACAATTTAGTTTTTGGTCAGTTAACTTCTGCTCCAGTTATCGTTTGCACAATTGGTTTTATTATTTTGCTGATCATGAAAACCCGTGATGTTCCAGGTGGTATGATCTTAACAATTCTGCTTACAACGATAATCGGAATTCCTTTCGGCGTAACACAAATGCCTGAAAGTATTGTTTCTCTTCCTGCAAATATTGGAAGTCAATTTATGCACATTGATTTTCTCGGAGCATTAAATTTTGCTTATATCCCATTTCTGATCGCTTTATTCGTACCTGACTTTTTCTCTACATTTGGAACCGTTCTCGGTGTTGGCGCTAAAGCCGGATATCTGGATAAAAACGGAAATCTTCCAGGCATTGACCGTTGTTTTAAAGTTGATGCTGTTTCTACCAGTTTTGGTGCTTTATTCGGTATGCCTAGTATGACAACTTATTTAGAATCTTCCGCCGGTGTAGAAGCTGGAGGAAAAACAGGTCTTACCGTTATTTTCACAAGCATTTTCTTTGCATTGTCATTATTTATTGCACCAATTGCACTGATTATCCCATCAGCTGCTACCGCTCCTATCCTGATTTATATCGGAATCAATATGTTAAGCGGTATGAAAAATATTAAATATGATGATCTTACAGAATGTGTACCAGCTTTTGTCTGTGTTACATTTACTATTTTTGCAAATAACATTGCCAATGGAATCTGTACAGCCCTCCCTGTATACCTGATCATGAAAATCGCATCAGGAAAAATCAAAGAAATTTCACCAATGATGTACATATTGGTTGCTGTATGTATTCTGTATTTTTATACGATTGTATAAAAAATCAAATTTTTTTACCAGAAGATAGAAGGAGAATCTTATGAAAAAAGTCTCTTTATTAATTAAAAATGCACAAGTATTTAACTCTTATCTAAAACAGTTTGTATCCGCAGATGTTTATATACTGGATGGAAAGTTCTTCTACATTGATCGAGAACATTCCGAACAGCTTTCTGCTGAAAAAGTTTTGGATGCACAGGGACTTTATATGTTACCAGGTCTCATTGATATCCACATGCACATTGAAAGTTCCATGATGACTCCCGGCCCTTTTGGTCAATTTTTGGCTTCTTGCGGTGTCACGACAATCGTATCCGAGCCTCATGAAATGGCCAATGTCAAAGGAATGCGTGGAATATTAGAAATGATCCAGGCCGCCGAAGAAGCACCAATCGATATTTATTATGGAATTCCAAGCAGTGTACCATCTACGAATGAAATGCTAGAAACAACCGGAGGAATCATCGATTTTGACGCAATGAAACATTTATTAACTGAAAAAGATGTTGTCTGCGTCGGCGAAATTATGAACTATCGGGAGATCATCCAAAAAAATGATCTGGAAATTACAAAATTTTTAAAATATTTACGCCAAGAACATCCAAATTATGTAATTGAAGGACATTGCCCTTCTTTAGTAGGATTAGATTTAGCCAAATTTCTTTATCAGGGTATTGATGGAGATCACACGGAACATACATTGGAAGAAGTAAAACAGCGCATTGAAAATGGCATGTTTATGGAATTGCAAGACAAAATGCTAAAAAGTGAGATTTTAGACTATATTCGAGAGCATCAATTATATGAATATTGTTCTTTTGTCACAGATGATACTATGGCTGATGTCCTTTACCAAAAAGGACAGTTAAATTATGTCGTTGAAAAGGCGATTCAAACGGGATTTCCGCGGGAACAGGCACTATATTGTGCAACCTATACTCCAAGCCGTCGAATGCATTTATATGATCGCGGAGTGATTGCTCCGGGAAAACTGGCAGATTTCATATTGGTAAAAAATCCTTCTCATCTGTGTCCGGAAATTACTTATAAAAATGGGGTTGAAATCTTTAACCGCAAACATACACATTTTATAACAAACCCATATTCTTTTCCAAAGGATTTTTATGAGAGTATCCAGTTTTCACCACTATTAAAAGAGGATTTTCGGATGCCAGTATCTCGTTTTCTTTCGAAAGATACCAAAATGCCTTCTACGGTGACCGTTCGGGCAATCGAAGTGCAGTCTGACTGTACGCAGACTAAAGAAGCGATGATCGATATGCCTGTAAAAGATGGATATATTGATTGGAAATCCAGCGGTTGTCTGCTCGCAATGGTCATTGAACGACACGGCAAAAATGGAAATATTGGCTACGGATTTCTCACTGGTTCCTGTTTAAAACGGGGTACTGTCGCGACAACTTATTTTCACGATCATCATAATCTATTTGTCACAGGGGATGATGAAGACGATATGGAACTGGCAGTAAACCGTATCAAACAATTACATGGTGGATATCTCACAGTTCAGAAAGGCAAAATTCTATCAGAACTTGCTCTACCTGTCTGTGGCATTCTATCAGATCAACCATTAGATATTATCAGCGCCAAACTATGCCAGGTTCGTGAAAGTTTACAAAAACTTGGCTATCGACACAACAACACGATCATGTCTCTGGGGACACTTGGTCTTCCTGTCAGCCCAGCTCTGAAATTGACCGATCATGGATTAGTTGATGTGAAAAAAGGAGCCATTGTTGACTTAATCGCAGGATATCATTGAAAAATAAAACAGACATAGAAACCATTTATCCACTGATATTATAAAATCTCATCCTAAATAAACTAGAAAACAAAAATTTTCTATAGCATAAAAGCTATGATACTAACTGCTAACATTTTGTTAATATCATAGCTTTTCTAAATCAATTTTAACTAGCTAAATTTATTTCCCAAGAAATTCATAGGTACGCCCGTAGAATTTTCCGTCTTTTTTGATAATCTCAACGGTATAATTTTTTTCTTCCTCATCACCATAGAGAATATTAAGATCCGATTTATCTTCCGCTAACTGGCTGACCATAGAATTGACTTCAAATTCTCCTTTGTAAGAATAGGTTACCATACCTTCTTTATCTGGGATCAATTCCTTTTCAGAATCTTTTAAAAATTTTGAATGTTTCAAAATATCCTCGGTATCACTCAGATCAATATCTTTTTCTTTCTCCTCATCTACAGACACAGCGGTACTTTCTGTATAACCGTCATTGTCATTTTCTCTATTTTTTAATTTTTCCAGATACTCTTTTGCTTTTTGGGTATCCGCTTTCGAGGAATCTAAATTGACCTCAAATAATGCATTTAATCCCTGATAACTTTCTTTGGCTGTAATTTCACCACTCTTTTGATCAAATGTATATCCCTCTCTCATACAAGGTCCATCCATCGCTGCTAAATATACTCCCTTATCGGCAAATATTTGCAGATCGTCACATTCTGCGATCGCATAATAAACACCATCAATCGTCTTCCATG
>JAUNOI010000039.1:1235-21915 GCA_030531165.1 Lachnospiraceae bacterium | reverse complement strand
ACCGGCGTTGCCAGAACTATAACATCCGCATCAATGAGTTCCTGCTGAATCTGCGTCATATCGTCTTTTTTGACGCATTGATGGGATTTAGTACAGCCATAACAGGCAACGCAGGGGCTTATGTTCCTGTCAGCCAGATTGATTTTTTTTACTTCGTTTCCATTCTCAGCAGCCCCTTTTAAGAACTGATCACACAGGACATCTGAATTGCCTCCTTTACGAGGACTTGCACAGATTGCCAAAACCTTCATCCTTCTTCTCTCCTTTGCATTTTGCTTTTTTACAATTTTTATTTTAGGCATTTGTGCCCTATGGAGCAATTCGGATTTACGGACATTTCTATAAGAAAAACTTATACAAAAAAAGACCACATCTGTCACCTGACAGGTATGGTCTTCCCATTACTGTTTTATTCTTTTATGCTTCGCTTTCTGATGAAAACTTAGACTTCAATATATCCGCAAATTCCTCAATGTAATATCCCGAATTGTCCGTTTTCCAAAATGCACAATAATTCCTCTTGATAGGCTTCCCTTTGCGGGTAAGCAGTATCCGGCGAAGTGCCGCAGCAAACCCCGGTTCATTTTCTCCGCCCTCAATTGGCATAAAGCCTTTTCCGCCAATCACCAGAAGCCGGGCTTCCTCCAAATTTTCGGCAAACAGAAAATCCCCTTTCACTCCGACAATTTCCTGATAATAGGTTCTTTCATTTTCCTGCTGTTCGGGAGAGGCAATTAAAATGCAAGGAACATTCTTCAAATCATCGATCTCAACACTGTCCAGAGAAGCAAGAGGATTCCTTGCCACGATCTCTACATAGCATTCGCTTGTTGTTAAAATGAAATTTACATATTCATCAGAAAAAGCACGCCGCTGATCGTTCAAAACCAGATCAACGCCGCCACTTCTTAAAGCATCATACAAATCTTCATGGTTTCCATTTATAATGTGTACAGAAACATCTGGATACTTTTCCGAAAATTCTGCAACAGCCAGCCGAAACTCCTGACCGCCATAACATTTGAGATAGCCTATACGAAGTTCAGCATTGTCTTTACTTGCAATGCGCACAGTTTCATGGCACAGCCTTTCAAAATCTGCGATCAGCACAAGGCTTTTCCGATAAAAATGCTCGCCTGCAGGCGTCAAAGAAAATTTCCGATTCTCGCGGTTCAGCAACTTCACACCCAGTTTATGCTCCAATGCCTGAATCTGTTGCGAGATAGCAGACTGTGAGATAAAACATTCCTCTGCTGCCTCCGTGAAACTCTTGCAGCGGACTACTGCCTGAAAATATTTAATCTGCTTTATCATTTGATCCTGTCACCTCGATTCTTGTGGTTTTTTATTCGCAAATCAGCACTCTGAAAGATTCCACTGAGCCACAGCTTCTTTTACTGACATGACATCCATGCTATAACCTCCGGGAATTCAATACGTTTATCCGAAGTGTACAAGTATATTATATTATGCTAGCTTTTCCATAACAAGAAGATTATCCTGCAGTAATAGCCATGCGTTCCTTTGGAACGTTGAAAAATTTATGTTTGACATCTGACGAAACCCTTCTCGTAAAATAAAAAATGCTATGCAATCGACGAATCTTTTGCATAGCGTTTTTGTTTTTCCGTTTACCTGGCATAAATCAAATTTTTTTGAATGCTTTCTTATGGACTACATTCATTTAGACAAATGCTCTTTTTATACAGATTGTAAATTTTTTCAAATAATATTAATTATTTAAGATTATACCCAATATACAATCGCTTCATATGGACGGAGTACTTCCGACTCATCCGAATAATTTTGAATTAGAATTCCTTTATTCATTCCCGTCTGCTTTTTCAGATCCTCCGGCAACTCAACCGTATCTTTTGAGAAATTGCAGACCACCAATAACTTTTTCTCTTCTAACGTACGGGTAAACACGTACAGCTTCTCATCCTGCGGATATAACAGCTCATATTTTCCGTATACGATAATATCATGTTCTTTCCGCAATCTGATCAACTCTTTATAATAGGAAAAAACGGAATCTTTATCGTGTATCTGGGACTCCGCATTGATCACGGTATAATTCGGATTGACGCCAAGCCACGGTATTCCGGTTGAAAATCCTGCATTTTCGGAATCATTCCACTGCATCGGCGTGCGGGCATTGTCCCTTCCCTTTCGGCTAATGATTTCCATCATCTGCTCATGCGTATAGATTCCCTTCTCCTCTACATAAGTATGGTAATTATTGATGATTTCAATATCATCCGCCTGTTCGATTTCCGTAAATGGATAATTCGTCATGCCAAGTTCTTCACCCTGATAAATATACGGCGTTCCCTGCATCATATGAAGGCATGTCGCAAGCATTTTTGCCGATATCACGCGGTACTGTTCGCTGTCATTTCCCCAACGGGATACAATTCTCGGCTGATCGTGATTGTCCCAGTAAAGACTGTTCCATGCCTGATCGGCAAGTTCCGTCTGCCATTTGCTCATAATCTCTTTTAAAGCCGGCAGATATAGTTGCTTCATTGTCCATTTTCCATGTTCATCCGAATCAACATCCATATGTTCAAACTGAAATACCATATTTAATTCACCCGTATTAAATCCGGCATATTGTTTTGCTTCTTCGGTTGTTACGCCCGACGTCTCTCCGACTGTAAGCAGATCGTATTTGCTCAACACCTCTTCATTCATCATCTTCAAATATTCATGAACGCGCGGACCGTTTGCAGTAATTGCCCCAACTGCAGAATATCCGTCTTCCGTATTAATTGGACCGTCTTCATATACATCCGGCTTGGAGATCAGGCTGATCACATCCATACGGAATCCATCGATTCCCTTTTCACACCACCAATTCATCATATCGAATACTTCTTTGCGTACAACCGCATTCTCCCAGTTCAGATCAGGCTGTCCGATTGCAAATTGATGGAGATAATACTGCTCCGTCTCCCCATCGTACTGCCAGGCTGAACCTCCAAAGCATCCGCCCCAGTTTGTCGGTTCTTTACCATCTTTAGGATCCTTCCATATATAATAATCCCGGTACGGATTATCTTTTGATTTCTTGCTCTCAATAAACCATTGATGCTGATCGGATGTATGATTAACAACCAAGTCCATCACAATTTTAATCCCACGTTTATGTGCTTCGTCAAGCATACGGTCAAAATCTTCCATCGTACCGAAAGATTCCTGAATTGCCTGATAATCACTAATATCATATCCGTTATCTTTATTCGGAGACTGATATAATGGAGAAAACCATATCACGGAAATTCCGAGTTCTTTTAAATAATTCAGTTTGCTGATAATACCCGGAAGATCCCCGATTCCGTCTCCATTGCTGTCCATAAAACTCTTCGGATAAATCTGATAAACAACCGCTTCTTTCCACCATTTTCTTTGCATTTTCCCTGCCCTCCTTATATAATAACAGTATATCGATTTGTATATGCTTTTTCTTGCATTATATTGACTATTTTATAACACAATTTTGACTTACAAAGGAGAAATTTCAGATGCATCCTGACAGCAGATTAAAAGAAAATATTATCCATGGAACGAAAGAAAAGCCGATTCATGCAATGCATTTTTTTACAGACCAAAAACCGCTTTTCGTACCGAATCACTGGCATCACTACGTCGAAATTCTTCTAATCCGGGAAGGCAGTTATGCATTTAAAATCAATCTCGAAACATTTGTTTTAAAAAAGGGCGATATCTGCATTCTAAACAGCGGTGACCTTCATCAAATCAAGAGTCTGAATGCGAATACCTGCCATGACGCCCTGCTATTTGAACCGGAAATTTTGTTATTCGCTTATTCCGACCAATGGAATCGCTCCGTACTTCAACCGTTCCTCAATCATTCTCTATTATCCGTCAATGTCATTGACTCTGAACATCCGGAACATCACGCACTATATCCACTGATTCATGAATTGCTGGAAACTTCCCTTTCGGAAGAAGAATATTGGTACGAACGCAGCAAGCTGCGCCTCCTGGAACTGATGATTCAACTGGAAAAACATCATTGTCTATTGCCTGCTGGATCCATGCAGTCCGACACTGAAATGAAAAAAATTCATCGCTATAAACAGATTGTTTCCTATATTGAACTTCACTATCAAGAATCCATCACCTTGGAACAGCTTTCGGAAATCATCCCATGTAACAGTCAATACCTCTGCCGCTTTTTTAAAGAAATTTCGGGTATGACTCCGATTCGCTATCTGATTTCTTACCGCATCGATCAGGCATGTGTAGAACTGGAGCAGACTTCAAAGCCGGTTTCTGAAATCGCCTTGGACTGCGGGTTTGAAAATATCAGCTATTTTATTCGGAAGTTCAGAGAGATAAAATGCTGCACACCGAAAGAGTATCGACATGAGAAAAAGTAACTACTACTATTTAATCGAAATTTGTAACGTTTCAAACATTCTATTTGTATTATAGTTGAAAGGAACTTTCATCAAAATATTTTTATTATATTAGGAGTACTCATGAGACAACCAGTAGAAGAGCTGATTGAATGTTATAAGAACAATCTCTATGCAGTCGCATTTAATGTCTGTAAAAATCAAATGGATGCGGAAGACGTTGTTCAAGATGCATTTATTCAGTATTACACAATGAAAAAGGAATTTGAAGACGAGCAGCATATCCGGGCATGGCTTATAAGAATCGTGATTAACAAGGCAAAAAACCTCAATCGTACTTTTTGGAGACGAAATAAACGTTCATTAGAAGATTATATGGGAACGCTGGCTTTTGAAGATCAGGAATCTGAAAATATCTTTGAAGAAGTTATGAAACTTCCCGAAAAATACCGTATTGTAATTCATCTTTTTTATTACGAGGACTATTCCACAAGGGAAATCGCAAACATCTTAAAACTTTCCGAAAGTAATGTAAGAGTCCGGTTATCCCGCGGAAGATCAATGCTCAAAAAGGTATTAAAGGAGGCATGGGAAAATGACGAATAAGGAAAAATACAAAAAAGCATTTTCAACGTTACAAATCTCCGACAGCTTGTCTTGGGAGGTAAAACGCATGGCAAAATTAAAAAAGAGACAAAAAATGAAAACAGTAGCGGCATTCATTGCAGCATGTCTGTTAATCAGCATCAGTGGATCAGCAGCCTATGCCAAAAATATTGGCGGAATCCAACGGACGATTCAACTTTGGTTCCATGGAGACCAGACAGATGCTATTTTAGATATTAAGAATGACGGCACATATTCAATACAATATTCTGGGGAAGATGGGACAGTGGAAGAACAGTCTGGCGGTGGTGTTGCAATTGAAGGTGATGGCAGTGAACGCCCATTGACGGAAGAGGAACTGAAAGAACAACTGGATTCTCCAGAAGTTGACTATAAAGATGATGGAACAATATGGGTATATTATCACGACCAGAAAATCGATATCACCGATAAATTTGACAATGATGATATTTGTTTTGTAAAAGTTACAGAGGGAAAAGAAACTTTTTATATCACCGTCTCGAAAGAAGGAAGCTGGGGATTTTCCGGAGATAAATATATGCAGCCGGAAGAAATTATAACAGAACCAGAGGAACCAGAAACAAATTCTATGAGTTTAGACGGTGAAGAGGAAACATATTCCATGAATTTCAGCAGTAAATGACATATCCATAAGCGGTTACATCTGAAAGGCTGTAACCGCTTCATTCCACTGGAAAAATCAAAATATTCAACTTATCTTTACACTTCTTTCAATTCCTTTTATAATCTAAGAAGATAACCCAAATACGATAATTTTATATACCGACAGTAAAGGAGATTACCGATGATCATACCGAGACATTATGAAAATTTATCGATATTACATGAACATACGGAACCCGACCGATCGTATTATATCCCAGCATCCGGGCGGATGGATGATCTGATCGAACACAGAGAATATTCCGACCGTTTCTTATTGTTAAACGGTAAGTGGAAATTCTACTATTATAAAAGCATCTATGATCTGACAACGACATTTTATGATCTTCATGAAGATACCAAAAAGTATGACACTGTAACAGTTCCCGGAACATGGCAAAATTACGGCTATGACTCCCATCAGTATACAAATTTCCGCTATCCGATCCCTTTTGATCCTCCTTATGTTCCACAGGACAACCCATGCGGAACATATCTTTATGATTTTGAATATGAACCGGATGAAAATGCTCCACGGGCATATCTGAATTTCGAAGGAGTGGATTCCTGCTTCTATGTCTGGCTGAATGGCATCTATATCGGATACAGTCAAGTGTCCCATGCAACGAGTGAATTTGACGTAACCGATCAGATCGTGGCCGGACAAAACAGGATTGCAGTACTCGTACTAAAATGGTGCGATGGCAGTTATATGGAGGATCAGGACAAATTCCGCATGAGCGGTATCTTCCGTGATGTTTATCTTTTAAAAAGACCCGAACGGCATATCCGTGACTACTTTATAAAAACAACATACACCGAAGAACAGGCAGAAATTCAGATCGATGCTTCTTTCCACGGAGAAAATATTCCGGTCAAAGTTACGATTTTCAATCAAGATCAAGAACCGGAAGCACAGGATTTTCTGCATGACCGCAGTATCCATATGGTGATTGCCCGCCCTCAGCTTTGGAATCCGGAAATGCCATATCTCTATACCATTGTCATGGAAACAGAACATGAAGTCATAACAGACCGCATCGGAATCCGGAAAATTCAGGTTGCCGACAGCATTGTATATTTTAACGGTGTTCCGATCAAATTTCGCGGCGTGAACAGACATGATTCAGATCCGGTTACTGGTTTTACGATCAGCATCGAGCAGATGAAAAAGGATTTATTTTTGATGAAGCGACATAATATCAATGCGATTCGAACAAGTCACTATCCGAATTCTCCGATTTTTTATCAGCTGTGCGACCAATATGGCTTTTATGTCATTGATGAAGCGGACAATGAAAGTCACGGACCGGTCGAACGGTTTTATAAAGATAATCTCGAAACGACAAAACATCAGCGCTGGAATGAATGGATCTCCGACAATCCTGATTTTATCGAAGCTACGCTCGACCGCACGCGAAAATGCGTTATCCGCGATAAAAACAGACCTTGCGTCGTCATCTGGTCGATGGGAAATGAAAGCGGTTATGGCTGTACATTTGAAGAGTCCCTGAAATGGGTCAAGGGATATGATCCTTCCCGCCTGACGCATTATGAAAGCGCATTTTATAAAAGCGGACGAAGAAAGTACGATTATTCCAATCTTGACTTGTACAGCCGCATGTATCCGTCAATTCCGGATATACAGGATCATCTGGCTCAAGATCCGGATAAACCTTATATTCTATGTGAATACTGCCACGCGATGGGAAATGGTCCTGGAGATTTGGAAGATTATTTCCATATTTTTCAAAATGATGCCCGCATGTGCGGTGGTTTTGTCTGGGAATGGTGCGACCACGCTGTTTATCACGGGACGGATAGCGACGGTAAGGCAAAATACTACTACGGTGGCGATCACGGAGAACCGGTTCACGATGGAAATTTCTGCATGGATGGACTCGTTTATCCTGATCGTACGCCACATACCGGTCTGTTGGAATATAAAAATGTACACCGCCCGGTAAGGCTTGAATCCTTTGATCAGGAAAGTGGCAAAGCCGTACTGCACAATTATCTGGATTTTACGGATTTGAAAGACGCTGTATCACTGCATTTTGAGGTCTCGCAGGACGGCAATATTATTCAATCTGGAGATTTGGTATGCCCGTCAATCGCTCCTCATGCATCCGGTGAACTTTCCCTCCATCCTGAAATTCCGAAATGTGGAAAAGTATATTTAAAATTAATCTGGCTCTCGAAAAAAAGCACTTCCATCATTTCGAAAGGTTTTGAACTTGGATTTGATGAAGTTCTTTTGAAAAATGAAGATAGCAGAAATCAAACGGCAGTCAGCCTTACGCATACACAGTCAACTTTCGGTTCTGTACAGATCACAAAGGAAACCGATGCATTCCTTTTTGTTCATGGGGCAGAGTTTGATTATGTATTTGATAAACGCACCGGCCTATGGAAAGAGCTAAAATTTAACGAACAGCAGATCATAACAAAACCACTCGAAGTCAACATCTGGCGTGCCCCAACGGATAATGACCGTATCATTCAGGAAGAATGGACAAGAGCGAGATATGATCAGACAAATACTCGTGCATATGAAACGAGCTGGTATACTGAAAACGGGCAGTTGAAGATTCACAGCCATATGGCATTAACCGCTCCGGTCATTCAACCGATTCTTCATATAGATACAGAATGGACCGTTCTTTGTGATGGAAGAATTCATGTCTGCATGAATGTAAAAAAGGATCCTGAATTTCCTTTCCTGCCGCGCTTTGGACTGCGACTGTTTTTAAACCCTGCATTCAACCAGACTTCATATTATGGAATGGGACCTTCGGAAAGCTACTGCGATAAACACAGGGCGTCCTGGCACGGGGTTTTTTCAGAAATGATATCGGATATGCATGAAGATTATATTCGACCTCAAGAAAACGGCAGCCATTATGACTGCGATTATATATCCGTATTTGGAAAAGATTGCAGCCTTTCAGCAGTCGGAGCACAGCCATTCTCTTTCCAGACATCGATCTATACACAGGAAGAATTAACGAAAAAATGCCATAATTTCGAACTGGAACCATCGGACAGCACGATTTTATGCCTTGATTACAAACAAAGTGGTGTCGGTTCAAACAGCTGCGGACCTGAACTGGCGGAACAATATCAGTTGAATGAATGTGAGTTTCTATTCGAAATCGATTTCATTATAAAATAACAGGAGTATGTGGCTTCTGTTGGCTATTGGTGTCAAACAGAGCCACATACTCCTCTATCATTCTTTTCTACACTGAAATACAGCAAGATGCTTCTCATGCATACCCAGACCACTGAATGTGATCAATGTTTCATCAGCATCAATCGTCAATTTGTTACCGGAAAATCGGAAAATCAAACGAACACCGCTGATTGCATCGACTCTTCGAACTTCCAGTTCCAATGCATACAGGCTTCTCCATCCCGCGCTTGCAGCATAGGAGATGTCGCCCATATGAGTAATCTGAAAAGAGCCATCCAGTGCTGCACCAATCTGCTTTTCTTGTCCTCCATCCGTAACCGTCCATAAGATCTGATTTTCTTCAAAATCAAATTTCATAGAAGTAATGGATGTTTCATTTGGTACATCAAATAACCCTGCACCACCAATCAGTTTTTCAAAACTGCTCATTTCTTCTGTTAAATCAGCAATCTGATAAACTCTGCCCGAAATTTTTTCTTCTATGGATGGATTCTTACAGGACAAGATTCCTGAAAGTTTCCTGTCAGAATGCATTTCTTTTAAGTCCGTTTCTAAACTGGCTTTCCATGTTCCATCCGGACACACTGCAGGAATCAGATGTTCATACATACAGTCAACTAAAGTCTGCGTCTGTTCGGTTGCTGCGGTTGTAACAACGATCAGATCCAGAGAAGGAAATACAAATCCAAACTGGCCATATGCTCCATCTGCGCGGAATGAATCCGGCAAAGAACCAATCCAGCATTGATATCCATAACCATTTGCCCATTCTTTGACATGTCCTTCTGCATCTCCAGCGGTTTCCATCTGCTTGATCGCTGCCTTTTCATACCATCCGGACAACAGTTTCTGCCCTTCCCATTCACCGTCGTGAAGCATAAAATAAGCGAACTTTGCCATTTCCTCCGTCGTCAGCTTCATGCCTGATCCACCATTGCAGGTTTGCATCTTATCTTTTAATCTATGACAATACACCTTATCGATTCCCAATGGCTGGAACAATCGCGGTTCCAAAAACTCCATCAGACTCTGTCCAGTTTTTTTCGTCAGCGCTGCTGCAAGCAAATTCGTTCCGGCTGTATTATACAGATAATAAGTTCCCGGTTTATGTGGAACCGGATGGTTTAAAAAATCAGAAATCCAGTCCTCCGTTAAATAACTGATCAGGCTTTCATGTCCACAGCTCATACAAAGCAAATGATGTAGCGTCATCTCCTTTAGATGATCGGATGGATTTTGCGGACAATATTCCGGAAAAATATCAATGACTCTCTCATCTAAGGAAAGAATCCCCTCTTGCCAGGCAAACCCTATTGCGGTCGCTGTAAAGGATTTACTAAAAGAATAAATTGGATGAAGTTTTTCTGATTCATAAGGATAAAACCAGGAAGAAGCAGCACATTTTCCATGGCGAATTACCATCAGACTGTGCAATTCCAATCCGTTTTGTCTGACTGCATCGAGAAAAGACAGAATTCCTTCCGATCGAATATCGACCGATTCCGGTGACACATTTTCAAAATAATTCATAAAATTTCCTCCCAATCGTTCGTATCTTATACCGTCATAATAACTGCATCTTTGATTTCTATACTTCCATCAGAAACAAAAAATCCCAAATGGCGTTCTTTCCAATTATACATGCGGAATCCAAATGCAAGGTCATTGTCTACATATAAAACAGCCAGATCATCTTCTATATATAATGCCAGATCATATTCCCTTCCCTCTTCTATCACCAATGGTCTTTCCATCTCTGATGCATATGGGAACATCTGACCGCCATGTTCATACATACGAAGTCCGGAGCGGAATTCTATTCTATTAAAATCAGGCTCAAACATCAGATAATATCCAAAATCAAAGGCTTCATCAATCTGCAGTGCCAGTCCAAATCTCGTTGGATCTCCATGGTATTGACATTTTACTTTGATACAGCACTGGGATGGAATCTTATCCGAGATCGCTGCTGCATATCCATCTTCCGAACAGCAGATTACAGACTCATTCTCTATTTTCCATTCACCAGTCAAGCCTCTCACGGTTGCTTTCGCGCTCTTACGAAAAGCATTTACAATATTATCAACTGGGCATACACCGAGAGTTCCATCCTCATGCTGAATCAACTTGTGAACAACAATTGTCCCACCCCAGTTAAAACTCTGGTAATCCTTTCCAAAGTCTTTACCCGGATCAAATCCCTTGATATTCTCACCTCGTGTTGGATTCCATCCATATAGATAGCGATCCTTTCCGTCCGAAGCCGTCTTTCCTGCATAAAACGCTCTTCCATCAAAGGTATCCAGTTTCGGTTTGATCCATGGACCTTTCGGAGAACGGCTCATTCTATAGAAGGTGCTCAATCCATCTGTATAACCGGAATATATCAGATAATACCAGTCTCCCATTTTAAAAATATCCGGACATTCATCAGCACTCTGATGTATTCTTGGAGCATACAGCGGTTTTCTGTATTCCCAGTGGGATAAGTCTTTCGACACACACAATCCGACGCAGCCATTTCTTTCTGTCGGAGCATTCTCCCTTGCTGCTATAAGCATCCACCATTCCTGTTCCTCTTCATTCCAGAATACATGCGGATCTCTCCAGTCAGATGTACGATATATCTTGCCGTCCGGTCCAAATTTATCTTCCGGAATATCTTCCCAGTTCACCAGATCTTTGCTGACAGCATGTCTTGCCCATTGCAGAACAGGATCCTTATCAAAATCAAACGTGCAATAAAACATATGGTATGTATCATCTACTTTTATTACACAGCCTGTTCCTCCATCAATGTACAAAGGCGTCTCTTCAAAGTTGATATTATCATCGGTTACAATGCGATGCCATCCCGGAATAATCTCCTCTTTCGGTGCATCCGGATTCCAGTTTTTCAAATAATAATTTTCAAATCGTTTTGTTTCCTCATTATAAAAAGGAATGATATCCCCTGCTTTTGCATGTTCCGGCGTATAAAATAATCTCATATCCCATCCTCCTTTTGTTTCATCTCTATGTTTTCATTAAAATTATCATACCCTGTATTTACCGTCAATCTGCTTAGTATCCAAACTTTTGTAAGAAAATTTAGTAAAAAATACATCATCGAATCTTTCTGATAAGATGTTTTTCCAAATATATATAAAAGTATTGACAACTCCAAAAACCGATGTATAATACTATTATATGTAGTTTTTAGTACTACGTTTTGAATTTTAAAGGATTCACTCGAATTAGGAAAGGATATTAATATGAATTATAAAATTGTGTCAGATTCATCTGCAAATATTTTGTCACTCGATCATACTGCTTTTTCATCGGTTCCGCTTCATATTCTTGTAGGAGACCTCGAATTTATCGATGACCAAAATATCGACCTTGGTGCAATGCAGAACGCATTGGATACGTTCAAAGGCAAAACTTCGACTTCCTGTCCGAGTCCTGGTGACTGGCAGGCAGCATTTGGTGATGCAGAAACTGTATTTTGTGTTACTCTCACAAGTGAATTATCTGGTGCAAATTCCTCTGCAAACATCGCAAAACAATTATATGAAGAAAAATATCCTGAAAGGAAGGTTTATATCTTTGACTCTCTGTCAACCGGTCCTGAGATGGTATTAATTATCGAAAAATTACAGCAACTGATCCTGTCAGGCCTGAGTGCAGAACAAGTTTATGAGGAGACCTGCGCATACATGAAACAAACACATCTTTATTTTTCCCTTGCTTCTGTTGCAAATATGGCCAAGAACGGTCGAGTCAATCCAATTCTTGCAAAAGGAATCGGCATGCTCGGAATTAAAATCGTCGGAAAGGCAAGTGATACCGGCACATTACAACCATTAGACAAATGCAGAGGAGATAAACGTGCCATTCGCTGTTTAGTTAACCACATGAAATCACTGGGATATCAGGGTGGTAAAGTCATCATTGCCCATAATTCTAATCTTTCCGGTGCAGAAGCACTAAAAGATTTAATCACAAAAGAATTCGGAGCATTTCATGGATACATTCATGAGACACAGGGCTTATGCAGTTATTATGCAGAACCTCAGTCGATCATGCTCGGATTTGAAGCATAATAGATTCTTCATTCGTTTTCCATTATATATTGAAAAAGCCGGAGCGATATTCCCTTTCGTATGTTAAGAGGAATTTTCGTTCCGGCTTTTCTTTTTAATGATTTAAATATTTTACAAAGCTGCTCAACAAGCTTTCTTCGGATTCCCATCCCAAGTAATTCAGCGTTTCTTCCAAAGCAGCCATCGTCGCAGTCATATCCGCTTCATTCGCATTTGCTCCCATATGGCCGATGCGAATGACTTTCCCTGCCAGATTCCCAAAAGATCCTGACAGCATAATATGATGCTTTCTCTGCATATGTTCTAAAATATCATCCGCATGGATTCCTTCCGGAACATTAAATACCGTAACTGTATCGGAAAATCCACTTTGAAGATGATTTTCCAATCCCGCTGCCTGAATTGCTTTTCTTACCGCTTTTGCGATTCGGTGGTGACGGGCATATAATTCCGTATCATTTTTGATATTTTCCATCGCTGCTGCAAGTCCATAGATATCGCTGATCGGCATCGTATACGGAAACCACTGCTTTTTATAATAATCCTTGAAGATATTCAAATTACAATAAAAGGATGCTACCGGCACTTTGCGGTTCTCCATCGCTTTCTTTGCATCGTCACTGACCGTAACAAAAGTCAATCCGGGAGGAGCCGATACTGCCTTTTGCGAACCGCCACATACAACATCGAGCTGCCCTTTCTCAATATCCAATGGATTTCCAAACATACCAGATACTGAGTCAACAACGGTTAAAATGCCATATGATTTTAACAACGGACAGATTTTATGAACATCATTTAACACGCCACTCGGTGTATCACAGTGAACAACTGTTGCATACTTGAAATCGTGATGCTTCTCTAAGTATGCTGTCAGCTCGTCGACATCGATCTCATTCAGATAATTCGTCGTATATAACGTCGGCTCGCCTCCATACATCGATACAAAATCAGCAAATCCGGCTCCATAAATACCGTTATCGAGTACCAGGACCTTATCTCCCGGCTCGGTAAGCGTCGCACAGGCCGCTTCGAGTCCTAAGATGCCTTCCCCGCTTAAAATCAGTGTTTCATTTGACGTATGAAGCAGGCTGCTGATCAATTCACACAATTCTTTATACTCATCATAAAAGACTGGATCCAGATCAGCATTTGTTGTAGAGCGGCTTCTTGCCAGACGAACATTTTCAGGAACCTGTACAGGACCAGGTGTCATAATCTTATACATAATCATTTCCTCCATCCCTATTTTTCTTTAAGCAAATTGATGAATTCCAATCTTTTTTACCGCTAATTCAACCGGACGAATAACAACGCAGACTGCTGCTGCAGCCACTCCAATCTGTACCAGATTACCCGGTATCGAAGAAACCGGCGCAAACAAGTTACCATAAATAACGACTTCCGCAATATAATATCCAACAACTTTAATCACACAGGCCAATGCCATCGCAATCAATTTCCACTGGTAGGCTTTATGCTTTTCACTGATTGCACCAACCACATATCCCATGATTCCGACAACAATCAATGTAAACGGTGCCCATAATGTCCATCCCGATAAAAGATCAAACAAAGCCATACCAACACCGCCTGCAATGGCACCTGTTTTCCTTCCAAATATCATTGCCAGCAAAAATAACGGTACATTGCCAAGATGAATCAAACCGCCATTCGCCGTAATCGGCAAACGGACATTCACAAATGCCGTAAACACATAAACTAACGCAATTCCCATTGCTGTAATTGTTAAAAACTGAATATTATCTTTCTTTTCCATAACCATACCTCTTTCCGAAATTTTCATATAAAAACATAATTTCAATGTATACTCATTTCCACAACGTTGTTTACATACAAGCTATCAGATATTTGGCACTTTTAAAATATCCAGTTTTGAATTTATTTATAGATCCAGTTTTGTTTGTCTTTTTTCTGGTAATTCAGATTCCTCTATTTTATTCCCTCATAAATCTTCCCCGCATCGAGCAGATGATACGGCTTGGAATTATGATCGCCGTCCGCCCTGCCCGTGACTAAGATATACTCCTTGCCGTTTATTTCAGCCAAACTCGCAAGGCACAACCCAGCCTGACTCGTATATCCGGTTTTCCCTCCTAAAATCGTGCCATTCGATAATTGCATTTGATCCTGATATGAAGATAATGTGCTATTTAGCAACAATCCATTCGAATGGATATCGGTCGAAGATGACTGATAAGACATCGTGCAGAAGATTTCGCGAAACTGCTCGTTGTTCAATGCGTAATTTAACAGCAAGGCCATATCTTCAACGGTCGTATAATGGTTTTGATCATGCAGCCCTGTCGTATTCGTAAAGTTCGTATGATTCATACCGATCTGCACTGCTTTTTCATTCATCATCTCCGTCATCTGTTCTTCCGAACCCGCCAGATACCGAGCAATCCGCAGGCAGCATTCCGCACCAGACGGCAACATCATCCCATAGAGCAGGTCACGGAGCGTCACCGTCTCTCCCGCCTCAAATCCTGCCACAGACGCTCCTTGCATCCTTACGTTCTTTAGGATATCCTCCGAAATCGTCACTGTACGATCTAGATCACTGATTTCTTCCAGTGCGACAATACATGTCATAATTTTTGTCATTGATGCAGGATACATTTTCTTTTGTTTATTTTTTTCTTTTACAATCTCTCCGCTCGAGCGTTCCATTAAAACTGCATATGAACTGTAGATTCCGGTTATCTTTTCTGTATAAAGTATCAAATTTACAAATCCCAATAAAACACACATTGCGATCATGATGATAAATGTCTTTTGTATCCTTTTCATAAGTCCTCCTTCATCTTCTTGCCTGTTGTATTTTTCTTCTGTATAATAAAAATAAGATTCTAGACCGTCAATGAATCTGCCCTGAACGACCGGATTTTTGCCCGAATGTAAAATCAAATATACATTTGGAGTCCACAAACGAACAGATTCAGGCAAAAATGCACATTTTATCCGAATCTCCTGTATGATGTTTTTGTAAGACAATTTTATACAAACAACAAAGATTCGGCAGATTAGAAAGGATCTTTATGTTAGGAATTATTCTTTGCGATGATGACCCGTTTATTTTAAAAATCATTCGGGAACAGATTGAACAGATATTGTCAGAACACTGTATTGACAGCCGAATTATCTGTGTTTCTTCCAATTACAAACAGGTACTCGCCTTTTTAAAAAAATATCCGAATGATTACCTCTATTTTCTGGATCTTGATTTCGGTAGCAATGAATTTAATGGAATTGATATTGCAAAGCAGATTCGTGCAGTTGCACCTGCTTCCAAAGTCGTATTTGTGACCAATCATCATGCACTTGCCATTGATGTTTTAAAGTCCGGTGTCGAACCATTTGGGTTCATTGAAAAGACGACCGATATTCGGAAAATGAAGCGCAGCTGTCATCAATACATTTATCTGGCAGCGCAAAGTCTGTCAATGAAAAAAGAAAAAGAAAATCAGCGGATGGTCTTTTTAAAACCCGGAGCAGATGAAGTCATCGAAGTACCGGTTGCAGATATTTTGTATGTAGAGGCGGTGAAAACGAAATCCCATTGTATCTGCTATCACACGATCAACGGTTCTTCCATTACAGTTCGGGAATCGATTGAACATGCAATGGAAGAACTCGGAGATGGTTTTATCCGAAGCCATCGCTCCGTTATCGTCCAAATCAGCCATATTATCGGCATGGAAAACAGTATGATTCGCCTGATTAACGGAACCGACGTACCATGTTCTTTCCGCCAGCGGAAGAAGATAAAAGGAGTCATTTATGGAAAAGAGCAATAAAAATATAACGATATCCGGAATTTGTCTCATGGCAGCCTGCATCCTTTGCTTTATTCTTTATATGAATCGTCTGTCCATGACTGGAACGACATTTATGCAGAAGTCAGTTGTCTGCCTTACCGGCGTCGGAACGATGCGGATTCTAAATTTATTAAAACTCCCTCTGACTGATTACATTTCGTTGTTTTTTGCTACATTTGTTTTGAGTTCCTTTCCCTATTCCAACTTTTCCATTTTCTTTCTGTTTTTATTTGTTTTTGGTATTAGCGCATGGAGAAGACAGTTGCAGAACGGAAAAGTACTCTTTACATGGCTGGCATATATTTTATTCTTACTCAATCAGCTGTTTTTAGAATTTATTTATGATATTTTCCGCGACAGCTATTATCAATTTACCAATACGCTGAATCATGCATCTTTCTGGAAAATCGTCCTGTTTTGTCTGCTGTCGCTCACCATTTTAGGAATTGATTTTTGTGTCATTTATCTGATTCGCCATTTTGGAAGTCAGGCGCTTGCAAATATTTCAAGATTTGAAATTTTTTATCCACAAATTGCGCAAAACTTTGTATTTGGATCTGTCTGCATTTTTCTGATTGGATTTTATTTTAATTATAGAATTGTTATGCTGATGGTCTTTGATGACCTTGCAGTATCGGTTGAGATTTATCCAATTATATATGAAAAAATCGAATCCTTGCAAAATGCACTGCTCGTTGTGATCATCCTGATCCAAATGTTTATCCTGATCACACTGCTGACTTTTTCCAAATACCGCTATTCTATGGATGCAAAACGGCGGGCTGAAGAAAATCTGCTATTATATAGCAATGATCTTGAAAAAAACCTGGCAGAAGTCCGTAATTTGAAACATGATATGAAAAATATTTTGTTTACATTGAGCCATTTGATCGAAAGAAGCCAGGATGCGGATTTAAAGCGATATTTTCAAGAGACAGTCAATCCTTATTTTCAAAAGGAATTAAAAAAAAATGACCTATATGCGTCCTTACAGCCAATCCGGGATGAGCAATTAAAAGCCTTCCTTTATTACAAGCTGACCTCGGGAAATCAGGAATCTCCTGATATCCGCTTTTCTCTCGAAGGAGAGGAATTTACTACCTTTCCATTTTCTGATGAAATGGATTTCCTGGATTTGATTCGTGTTCTCGGAATTTTTATTGACAATGCAATCGAAGAATCGATGCATACGAAAGAACAACAGGTAGAAGTAATCATTTCGAATCAGAAAGAAATCTGTGAAATTCAGGTCCGAAACTCGATTCGAGAGAAAAAAGAAGTGATTGCCGGAATTTCTGATAAAGGGATCGGACGCGGAAACGGGCTGCTGATCGTCCACGATATTTTAAAGAATTATCCTGATATGATTTTAAATTCCTATACGAATCATCACCAGTTTGTTCAAAGCCTGATGATTCAAAAAAACAGATAAAGTTGCCGAATCTCCATAGCAAAAAGGAGACTCTTATGAAACACCAAATAACACAAAAACGATTTCAACAAATATTTACCGTGATATTTTTCTTTTATATGATCATCCTGATCAAAATTATCCTGTTAAAAGATACTTCATTATCAGAACTACCTTCCCATCTGTCCGGTGAGGAAACGGGATTTCGTTCACTGAATCTAATTCCGTTTCAAACATTTCGGGATTTTTCTGAAATGTTCTTCTCCGGTGGAAATTTTTTATGGAGTATTTCAAACATTGCCGGAAACTGCCTCGTGTTTCTGCCTTTTGGATACTTACTATCTCTACTTTCTTCCAAAAAACACGCATCTGTGATTATCTTACTTTATGGAACTTTGTTAAGCTTGTGTTTCGAAATATGCCAGTATGCCTTTTATTTGGGAAGTGCAGATATTGACGACCTCTTATTAAATGTATCCGGTGTATTACTCGGAATCTTATGTTTTCGATTCATTGCTTTTTTATGCCAGAAGGACTTACAGCGCATCTGCAGCATCAGTCTATTTCTAGGTTTTTTCTCATTTGCGGGTGCTGCCTTTATCGGTTGGTACGAATTCGGAAGCCGCATCGGTATTGCACATTATCAGGAGGAAACCATCGGCGGAGAAAAGGTTCCAAAGTCCGCACCGGATTTTCAGGGATATTTTTCTTCTTGCTCCGACACTCAGCTTTTGACTGTAAACTCCGTAGATTCCGATTATGCGGATTTTACAAAAATTCAATTAAAAAAAGATACCGCTATTTACTATCAGAAATATGAATATGGCAAATTAAATCCTTATAAAATGCGGAACATTTACAAACTTTATGATATTTCACATTTAAAAACAGTGAAAAAAAATTCACCAATATCCATTTGGTATAAAGAAAATGACAAAAAACGGACTGCAAAAGTAATTGTATTTACCGATGCCGTAAAATCAGATCATTCTGAAACCCATTCTCAGAAATCTTCTTTCAACGATACGGATGATGCGTTAACCGGCACCATCGAAAAGATGAATAAAACAAAAAAAGAGCTCAATGTCAATAAAGTCGATTCTTTTGAAAGCGATGACGGAAATCTGGTCTCTACCACTACCAGCATCTATGTTCCGGTTCGCTATACAAAGGCTGTAGAAATTACTGTCCGAGACGTCTACGAAAATGGGGAGAGTTACAAAGATCATAAAGGCAGTCCCGATGATTTGAAAAAGGAACGATTTGTCAACATAGCTTGATCCTATCGCGATAATGTATTTTATGCGAAAAAGATTTGGGTAAGCATTTTTCATCAGTAGCTTTTCCTTGTCATTGTTACAATTTTTGTAAAACCGCAAGCTCCTTACTACTGGATTTTCCAGTAATAAGGAGCTGTTTCGACTAATTTCAATTTAGTACTCTAATTTCTCTGTTGCCGTTCTTTTCATATATTTGAATCATATAACTTGCAATTTTACGGCCATCGTCATCCTTATATCCTTTTTACTTTCTGCACCGGACAGCATACTTCCGTTACGTATTCTTCCGGATTCTTTGTTTCATGAGGACTTACATGGTAAATATCAAACATCGATCCACAATATTCATATCCATTTGCATCTACCCATGTCGCAAGGGAGGAATATACATCTCTAAATTGTTCATAAGCACCTGTAAAGGTAATACTTGCAACTGTAACTTCCGGTTCGATTTTAAATACTACATGCTCTGTGTCAGGATAACTGCCTTTTACGGCTGCCTGTACTTCCACATCAACATCTGTTTCTTTATATTCTTTGTCATGCAGAATCGCACTCATAAAGCACGGATCCTGTAAAATCAGATTCAAATGACTGGTCTCCTTAAAGAGAATATGCCACAACCTTCCCTCTTCTTCATAGCAGGGTATCACCTGCCGTACAGTGGCCACTTGTCGTTCCGGTAATGTCTTTAATACTACATCATAATTCATGGTATCATCCTTTCTCAGCCTCTCGATTGCTGTCTCCAGAATTCGTAACCGCTGTGCCGTTTCTTCAGAAACTGCCATCAGTTCTGCATATCTGATGCGCAAATACCGTTCCATCTCTTCCTTGTTATCATAACATTTTAATATTTCCTTAATCACGGTCAGCTTAAATCCCATATTTTTCAACGAAAGAATTCGTGCCATAACAGGGAGCTGTTCTTCACTATAATACCGATATCCGGTAAACTTATCAATTTTCACCGGCTTTAACAAGTCAATCTCATCATAATGTCGCAGCATTCGGATACTCACTCTGGATAATTTTGAAAAATCTCCTATTTTTAACATCTTGTTCCCTCCACAATATTGTGTTTCTTTGAGCTCATATTTATCATAATGCCTACCACAGTGTGAGAGTCAATGGCTTTTATCTCTAAATGACAGTCTCTCTGTATCATTCTTCTTAGAAATACTGTTT
>JAUNOI010000039.1:0-1225 GCA_030531165.1 Lachnospiraceae bacterium | reverse complement strand
ATATAAATTCAACTCTTATTTTCATTTTAAATTTCCGTCTAAATCTGTCTTAATTTATCCATCATATTTCTGATTACATATCTGCCTTGCAAAAATATTATAAAATTCAAGAAAATAAAACCTCCTGCACTCTCTATCACAGTTGCTCTATCGATATCTCCACATACATATTGCAAAAGAGGAAACACAACCAATATCAGAATGAAACCTACATAATGTAAAAATCCCTTTCGATGTTTCGCCTTTCCTTCCAGATACAGACCATTTTCATCTAAATACCCATGAAACCAGGCAATAAGATTTACTCCTTTTCCACCATTATAGCTGTAATAAAAATCAAATTGATTTGTCAGGGAATAAAACTTTCCCATGCATACCTCACGGGCATGGTATCTTTTATTATAATCGTTTTTAAAAAAATTTTCCCCTTCTTCCAGAGTTTCCACCTTATTGTCCAGACTGTGAATCCATTCTTCTTTACTTTTATTAATTCTGATTTTCTTCATAATATACTACTTTCTCCAGTCATTTTTGCAAATCTCTTCTCTCTGTTGATTGATGATTTCTACAAGATACTCTTCGTCAGAAATATAATCGATGGTCAAATCATGAATATCTCCGGATTCTCCATAAGTAAATACTTTATATCCAGACGGATGTTTTGCAAATACGATTGAATTTTTACAAGCCCAAACCCATCGATCACGTTGAAGAGAAAGAATTTTAGCATGATGGAATTCTCTATAAAATAATTGTTGAAAATCTTTGCCTGTTACACATTTGATTATCCGACTATCTGTAATATAATACCTTGTTGCTTTGTTATCTGCCCATTCCCGATAAATCATTGTCCATGGCTGACATCCGATCAGAGACATCAAAACAGCAGCCACCTTTAGAATGGATGGCAGTTCAACAAGCATTACAACCGCTCCATGAAACCAGAAAATACTCCATATAATCAGAAAAATCATTTTAAAATTCATACAAAAACCATTTTCCGGTACACCCTGCCAGATGATCTTCTCGTGATTTTGTTTTATTTCTTCCATAATCTTCACTGGATCAGCTTTTATCCTCATTTTTTTATTATGTTTTCGATTTACTCTAAAACTTTGCACCCACCAGAAAATTATATTCAAAAAAATCAAAAAGACAGCAATCACCTTTAAGATAGATGAATACAACAAATAATCTGTCCAATTTTCTTCCATTAATATTTTCT
>JAUNOI010000038.1 GCA_030531165.1 Lachnospiraceae bacterium | reverse complement strand
AGGGGAGGTCTGCACTTTTTTGGCTAAACGAGGGTTTTGTTTCAAAGGAAATTTCAAAGAAATTTCCTATACAACAAAAAAGCGCGAGACGGGACTCGAACCCGCGACCCCGACCTTGGCAAGGTCGTGCTCCACCAACTGAGCCACTCGCGCATGTAAGATGCCCAGAGCCGGAATCGAACCAGCGACACGAGGATTTTCAGTCCTCTGCTCTACCAACTGAGCTATCTGGGCATATGAAATTGTATAAGACGATATCGATATATCGTAATAAACTTGCTGTTCAAAGCAAAAGCGGGTGATGGGAATCGAACCCACGTATCTAGCTTGGAAGGCTAGTGTTCTACCATTGAACTACACCCGCATGGGTTTGTCAGACAGTCAAATGCCGGCGACCGGAATCGAACCGGTACGGGAGTATAAGTCCCGCAGGATTTTAAGTCCTGTGCGTCTGCCAGTTCCGCCACGCCGGCATATGCGCTCAGCATATGCCGATCACAAATGGATGGAGAAGGATTCGAACCTTCGAAGGCGTTGCCAACAGATTTACAGTCTGCCCCCTTTGGCCACTCGGGAATCCATCCAAGAACCATCTGACAGTTATCAAGTATACTAGATTTCAAAGAAAAAAGCAAGTACTTTTTTCAAAAAATTATAATTTTTTAGTTTTTTACAAGATCAGGCACTGCATGCAAAACGGCACCCGCATGCTTTGGCATCGTTATCGTGATATAACCATTGATAATCTTATAATCAACTTTATCCTGAGCATGCCCCTCTTCAATCGTCATCATAATCTGCTGCATCTTATAATTCTCCGGTACACCGGTCTGCCATACCGGCACCTGCAGTTTCTTTGCAGTGTCGTTATTATTTAAGATAACAATGGCATAGTCATCGTCTGTAAATCTTCCGTAACAGAATAAATTTTTCTCGCCAAGAATAAATTTTAAAGATCCTTTCATAAATGCAGGATATTTTTTATGAATGCGGATCATATTTTTATGAAATTCCACCAGATCTTTATCTTCTTTTCCCCAAGGATATGTCCTTCGATTATCCGGATCCGTCCACCCCGTTACGCCTGCCTCATCTCCATAATAAATGGTAGGTGCTCCCGGCCATGTCATCTGCATAAGGACCGCTTCTTTAAATATACCCTTATTGATACCGGTATCTGCTGCTTCCGGTCCCATAGACTGGGTCCTTCCGACCTTTTTATTGGTACGTGTCAAGAATCGGGAATGATCGTGATTCGAAAGCTCATTCATCGATACCTGAAGAGATGGATAATGGAATCTTGACATATGATGCTTCATAGCATCAGAAAACGTTTTATAATTTCCATCCAAATCTGCACGGTATTCATCACTATGCTTTTCCATACCCGTTAAAAACCAGGTAAGCGGCTCCATAAACGCATCGTAATTCATAACCGTATCCCACTCATCTCCCTGCAGCCATGGGGCAACGTCGCCATAATGTTCTGCAAGTATAATTGCATTTGGATTCGCTTCCTTTACTGTCTTACGGAACTCTTTCCAGAATCTGTGATTATATTCATTCGAATGTCCCAGATCCGCTGCAACATCCAAACGCCATCCATCTACATTATATGGCGGAGATACCCATTTTTTCGCAATATCCATAATATATTGATATAATTTATCGGATCCTTCATAATTAAGCTTTGGAAGGGTATCATGTCCCCACCATCCATCATAAGAAGAATTATATGGCCAGAATCTATCTTCATCATCATAAAACTTGAAAAAAGTATGATATGGGCTATCCTTTGAAATATAGGCACCTGCGTCATAGCCTTTTGCATCTTCGTAAATTCTCTCTTTATCCATCCATTTATTAAAAGACCCACAGTGATTGAACACTCCGTCCAAAATGACTTTCATATCTCTTTTATGGATTTCTTCCACTAACTTAATAAATAAACGGTTGCTGGCCTCCAGGTTCCTTTTATCCGTCACACGGCAGATATAGCGAGATGCGTTCTTATTAGTCAGATCTCCTTCTTTTACCAGTTCCCCTTCATCTGCAACGATCTTTCCGAAATGCGGATCTATATAATCATAATCCTGGATATCATACTTATGATTCGAAGGAGAGACAAAAACCGGGTTCAGATAGACGACATCGACACCCAGATCCTTTAGATAATCGAGTTTATCCAGAACCCCCTGCAGATCTCCTCCGTAAAATTCTCTGACTCCCATAGAGGCGGGATACTTGCTCCAGTCATCCACTTTTCGGGTAACTTCGTTAATATAAATATATTCTTTATCTAATACATCATTTGCCGTATCCCCATTATAAAATCGATCTACAAAAATCTGATACATAACTGCCGACTTTGCCCATGCAGGCGTAAAAAAATTCTTTATTATCGAAAAATTATAATTATCGTCATTACAACGCATCGTTCCTTTTCTGTTATAATAAAGATTTGCTCCATTTACATCTATCTGAAAATAATAGCTGAGATTCTCGGTTCCGGCTGGAATTGTAATTGCATAATAATCAAAAAAATCATCCGACTTCTCATAAGCCATCGGCAATTTTTCTCTATTCACGATAATATACACTTCATCAACATTATACTTTACTGTTCGAAATCGTATTCGGATATCATCCTGGTCCGTTGGTTCTTCCGGCGACTGATAAAATTCTGTATTATCCGAAAAAAAGCCTTCTGTGCGAATCAACGGTTTTCTATTAAATAAATACGTTTGTAATTTTTCGGCTCTTACCAATCTTTTCATTATTCTGTATCCTTTCAAGCTGCTACTATCTATTTTAATATATCTTCTTTGTATACACAACCATTTTTCCGCATACCTTCACGTAAAGTAAAAAGGACAGCTTGCGCTGTCCTTTTTGGAGAAGGTATTTTGTTACTTATTGGGTGTAGCAAAAAACTATATAATGTATTGGGGGGTTACAAGTATTATTATACATATTTGCCCTTAAAAGTGTGCATAAATATTAATTATTTTTCAAAATTTTTTTGTGCAAATCGTTAACCCCGATTTTTACAATTTATATTTTTTACTACAAAATCAATTTTTTTGAAGTTTTTTTATGCAAATCATTCAAAAATTGATTCAAATTCCGCCTGATCGATTCTTTCTTTTTCCAGTAAAAGTTTTGCACAGGCATGTAATTTGTCAATATTTTCAACGAGGATCTGTCTCGCCTGCTTATAACATTCATCTACGATCTCATGAACTTCCCGGTCAATAATCGTTGTAATTTCTTCACCATATGGCTTCGCGTGTCCGATATTCTTGCCTAAGAAAATCTCTTCATCATCCCCGGAACTATAGTTTAAAGGTCCCAGTTTTTCAGACATACCATATTGTGTAACCATATTTCTTGCCGTCTCTGTAACCTGCTTAATATCCTGGGAAGCTCCCGTCGTTATATCATCGAAGATCAGCTCTTCTGCAATTCGTCCGCCAAGAGATACCATAATATCCTGAATCAGTTTTCCCTTTGTCATAAAGACATTATCATTCTCCGGCAACGGCATCGTATAACCGGCTGCACCTAATCCAGTTGGAATAATAGACACCGTATAAACCGGTCCCACATCCGGCAGAAGATGAAATAATAACGCATGTCCAGATTCATGATACGCCGTGATCTTACGTTCATGCTCCGGTATCAGACGGCTCTTCTTTTCCGTTCCGATTCCCACTTTAATAAACGCTTTATCCACATCATCCTTACGGATAAATGCACGCGAATCCCTTGCAGCATTAATGGCCGCTTCATTCATAAGATTTTCAAGATCCGCGCCTACAAATCCTGCTGTCGTCCTGGCAATCTCATGTAGATCCACATCGTCTCCAAGCGGTTTTTTGCGAACATGAACTTTCAGAATCTCTTCACGTCCTTTGACATCCGGACGGCCCACACCGACTTTACGGTCAAATCGACCCGGACGCATAATCGCAGGGTCGAGAATATCCGAACGGTTTGTCGCTGCAAGAACAATAATTCCCTGATTCACACCGAATCCGTCCATCTCCACCAATAACTGGTTCAACGTCTGCTCTCTCTCGTCATGGCCGCCGCCAAGACCGCTGCCGCGGCGCCTTCCCACCGCATCAATTTCGTCAATAAAAATAATACATGGAGCATTCTTCTTTGCTTCTTCGAACAGATCACGAACACGGGATGCCCCGACGCCGACAAACATCTCTACGAAGTCAGAACCTGAAATGCTGAAAAATGGAACACCTGCCTCACCTGCAACCGCCTTTGCAATTAATGTTTTACCGGTTCCCGGAGGTCCCACTAATAAAACACCTTTTGGAATTCGTGCTCCTACATCGATATATTTTTTAGGGTCTTTTAAAAAGTCAACCACTTCCTGTAAACTTTCTTTTTCCTCATCTAATCCGGCAACATCCTGAAAGGTTATCTTCTCTCCTGTATTCTGCGCCATCTTTGCGCGGCTTTTTCCAAAATCATTCATCTTCCCGCCGCCGCTATTCTGCCGCATCATCATTACCATCATAAAGAGCAGGCATCCGATTAAAATGGCATTCGGCAAAAAGTCAACCAGCCAGTCCATAGAATGGTCAATCCCTTTTAAACTGTAAGATGCATCTGCATCAGCTTCTTTTAATTCTGTCTGAAATTGATTGACATCGCTGACTGCAAAACTTTTTTGATCCTTCCCTATCTTCACTTTGATCGTTCCGGTAGGAACTTCTTCATTCTGTTCTATGATAATTTCACTGACCTTATCATTCTTCAGATCTTTGTAAAACTTTGTCTCATTATATGATTCACCAGTCGCCTGACTTCCGGCGCTCAGATAATAAAACAGCCCCAGTGCAACTAACAGTGTCAATAAATATATGCCACTGCCTCTCCTTCTATCCAAGTTCTCTCATCTCCTATCATATATATTATTTTTTAAACTTCCACAATTCCTATATATGGAAGATTTCTGTATTTTTGAGCATAATCAAGCCCATAGCCGACAACAAATTCGTCCGGAATATGGAAACCACAGTAATCGACAGGAACTTCCTTTACTCTACGCTCCGGTTTATCTAAAAATGCAAATAATTTCAGGCTTTTCGGTCTTCTCTCACGAAGTACCGGCAGCAAATAGCTCAAAGTACGTCCAGAGTCTATAATATCTTCTACGACGATTACGTTCTTATCTTCGATCGTTTCATCCAGATCTTTTGCAAGCTTTACAATACCAGAGGATTTTGTACCGTCTCCATAGCTTGATACGGACATAAAATCCATCGTAACCGGAACCGTGATTCTTTTTGCCAGTTCACATGTAATAAATACGCTTCCCTTCAAAATGCAAACTAAATGAACAGATTCACCTGCATAATCCCTGCTGATCTGCTCTCCCAACTCACGGATCTTCTTATCAACTTCTGCTTCTGATATTAACACACTAATCTTATGTTCCATTATGCTTCCTCCATCGGCTCCCATGAGAGCTGTAATATTGATTTCGTCTCCTGTGTCACTTGATATGCCTCGCTCACTCTTCTGCCTATGATCCACATAACATGAGAACCATCTGCCACGATCGGAATTCTACGTCTCTGATCTCCCGGTATCTTCTGATCGATAAAATAGCGGTTGAGCTTCTTGTGCTGCCCTTGCCGATTCATAATAAAATAGTCGCCTTCTCGATAAGTTCGGACAGCCATACTATGATTAATTTTATCATAGTCAAAAGTTTTCGTATACATATTTTGCAAAATCTCTTCATTCTTTTGGGTGATCTTTGCCTTTAAAATTCCATTTGCAAACGGAATTTTATATTCTCCCTCTTCTATAATAAAAATTTCTTCTGACCCGCCATACGGATCCTTTTTTTGTAAAATCAGATGATCATACTGCTTCCATGCTTCTACTTGATATGGAAGGTCGACCTTTCTGCCCGTCTGAGCTCCCGCAAGCTGCATCAGATCCTGAATATGCCTTCTTGACAGATCTCTTTCCCTGCCAGCAGCCCCTGCCAATGCTTTTTTTAAAATTTCTTTCTGCATAAATGCATGGCATTTTTCCAATTCGTAGATGGAAATGATCCACCTGTCTTTTTTCTGTTCGACACACCGATCATAGTATACCCGAATTTCCGCTTCCAAATAGTCACCGATCTCATCCATCTGCTCTGCCAGATCACATATATGTCGAACTGCCTGAGGATTGACCTGCTTCAGTTCCGGTATGATCTGGTGGCGTATTCGGTTGCGGGCATAAAAAATATCCTGATTCGAAGGATCGATATTATACTTCTGTCCCGCTTGTTCCAGATATTTTACAATATCTTGTTTTGATATTTCCAGCATTGGACGGATAATCCCATTTTGAACAGCACGGATTCCTGCCAGCCCTTTCCAGCCTGTGCCCCTTGCCAGCCGATAAAGAACCGTTTCCGCACGATCATCCTGATGGTGTGCAACTGCAATGGAATCAAATCCCAACATCTTTTTTACTTCATAAAACTTTTGGTAGCGAAATTTTCTTCCCGCCTCTTCTATTGATATCTTGCATTGTTTTGCATAACTATTTATGTCTTTTTCATAATAGTATAACGGAACATCATGTTCCTCACAAAATTCACGAACAAATTCCGCATGTTCCTCTGCAATTCTCTGTAATTTATGATTAATATGAACCGCAACAAGGGATATGTCCAGTTCTTTTTTCAAATCTAACAAACCCATTAACAGATAGACCGAGTCGGGACCTCCGGAAAATGCTACAACAATTTTATCCCCGTTTTTTATTAAATTGTATTTTCTTATGTAAGCTTTCATCTGCTTCATTCTCTTATTTTCCGTTATTTATGCTTATTTTATAATTTATTCCAAATTCCAAAAACCAAGATTGTACCATCATCTTTGCATTCTTTCATCTGTGCTGCAATCTTTTCACATAATATCTGCGGACAGCTCTCCTTCTGCAGATATAGAAACTCCGCAAATTCTTTTTTCCCTCCGAATTCATCAATCACCCCATCTGAAACCATCACGATAATATCCCCATGATTCAGTTTTTTTCTGATAAACGAAGTTTTCTGGTCAAAACAGGCTCCGATCGGCGGATCACTGCCCGCAACTGTATCGATTACTTGTCCGCGAATAATAAAGGTCTCTGTCGATCCCAATTTGATTATTTTCCCTATCCCCGTATAAAGATCAATAAGCATGCAATCCAATGTTACATATCTTTCCTGAAATGGAGAAAAAAACATCGATGCCTTTACCATTTCCACAGCACTTTCTTCAGATATATCACTTTCCAGGAGATTTTCAAAAAGTTCGATCACACTTCTGCTCTCCTTCTCCGGAATCGATCCGGTTCCTAATCCATCACAGATAATCGCCGCAAAGCAATGCTCTTTCATCTGTGTAAGCGTAAACTGATCGCCGCAGACCGACTGCCCTTTACATGGAATCCGAATTCCCTTGGACAAAATATAAAACCTCGGTTCTTCCTGAAATTCCATCCATACAAACCGATTTCCGGCAACTGATCTGCATTGCATCTTAGGTCTGATCTTTTTTCCCAGAATTTCAGAAAAAATCCCGGCAATCTCCCTCGCCGTTTTCTCTCCTTTTTTTATCTTCAATAATACATAAAATTCTATGGGATTGTTATGATCTTTTTGAAAATATTGCCTAATCTCCAGACCATACTGTCTCGCTTTCTTTACAATATCTATATGAACATACTCATGTTCCCATTGGTTCATACAATCCCGTATCATTTCCGCTGCCGCTTTGTACTGGCTCATAAAAAACTTTTGCTGCAGCATTTTTTGCTGTTTCATTCTCAGCTGCTGCATTTCATTCTGATATAACTGATTTACGTTGCGGAGCATTGTTTCCCCTCTGTGACATGTAAAATAAGAAATGACATCATTGGATTCCAGCTCCCCCTTCTCTAAAAGTGCCCGTTTTTTCTTTTCATGGCACATTTCAATTTTGGAACATTTTCCACAATAATGCCTTTCCGTTTCCGTAAGCAATTCTTCTGCCCTTTTGCTTTTCCACTCTATTACCGGTATATCTTCCTGATAATAGCATCGGGATAACCATAGAAATAAATGTTCCATCTTCTCCAGTTGTCGGAATATAATGTATTCTCTCTCGCTTTTCTCATTTTCTCCAGCCATCTGATGCTCCCTCCTTCATGAATTCTTTTCATACATATACCATTATAGGAGCCGCAAACTGCTGTTTTTGTCATATCATATTTTTTAAAAGAAAAAGACGATATAGACCAAAATCTATATCGCCTCAACTGATAGCGAAGAGCAGATTCGAACTGCTGACACCACGGGTATGAACCGTGTGCTCTAGCCAACTGAGCTACTTCGCCGCACTCAACGAATATGATTATATCAACAAATTCGATTGTTGTCAAACACTTTTTTATTCTTCTTCTAATACATATTCATCGGGATAAAATAGGCCGAATTTTTCACGGGCAACCTTTTCGATATATTCATCCGTTGTCATATATTTTTTTGTCTTTTTAAGTTCTTTTGTCCGTTCTTCTTCTTTTGAAATCTGTTTCTCTATCTTCGTTTTTTCAGCTTCCAGTCTTCTTCTCTCCTGGATTAATCCAATCTGTGCCAGAACCATGACCACGAGAATTGCTGCAATGATAATTGTAAATGTCTTATTTCTTTTTTCCTTTTCCGGATTTTTCTTCCTGTACTTTTCATAATTTTTTTTCTTTCGTGCCATGTTCTCACCTTCTTCCTATGGATATTTTAACTTTTTTTTTGATTTTTTTCAATAAACCTTTACCGGAAATGCACGCTCTTTTGAAAATCTTCTGAAATATGTATCGATATAATAACCAGCCGGTCAGCCATCCGAGGAAGAGATAACTTCGTATCGTTCCTTCATTCTCACATGCCGTAAACACGAATAAACCAATGCCCGTTAATATCCAGAAAAACATATCCATAATCATCGGAGTATTCCAAATATTCTTCCAGGCAAATCTCCACAGATCATATGCTGCCCCTATGAACCATCCAAACAAGATGGACAACAAAAACGTTTTAGCCTGTACGATAATCTCTATGTCTATCATCGGAACAAACGGCCTAATAAACTCTCTCCCGCAGCACCTTTTTCTTTTTGTTCCGTGTATTGAAGTCCATCAATGGTGCCATCAATCTCAACTTCCCCTTTTTCGACCGTCAGACGCTTTACATGAAGATCATTGCCTTTAATAGACAATAAACCCAGCTCTGTCTCCAGTATGATTTCCTCAACATCAAAAGATACAACATCCCGAACGCCTGTGATCGTTCCTTTACCTCGATTCCATATATTAATTTTATGTCCTTCCACTTGTTTCCCTCCATTCCTATATCCTAATATATTATGGAGGAAAACTTTTTATTCTAAAAATAGAATATTGTTCTTACAGATAACGAAACATATCCTTTGCTTCTTCTTTTTTTGTTGTATCTGCAATTCTTAAAATCTCAGCAGTGACTGTTTTATTGCCAAACTGAATTTCAATGATATCTCCAACTTTTACTTTTGTGCCGGCCTTTGCCTGCTTTCCATTCACTTTCACCCTTCCGCCGTCGCATGCCTCGTTGGCAACCGTGCGGCGTTTGATCAAACGGGATACTTTTAAATATTTATCAAGTCTCATATTACCTCACCATATAGAAATAGCTGCCGGTAAAAACCTGACAGCCATACTAGTCTTTATTACTGATTTACAGAATCTTTTAATGCTTTTCCTGCTTTAAACTTCGGTGTCTTAGAAGATGGAATAATCATTACTTCACCTGTACGGGGATTTCTGCCTTCTCTTGCGGCTCTTTCAGATACTTCAAATGTACCGAATCCGACTAACTGAATCTTACCGCCTTTTGTTAATTCTTCTGCAACAACATCCGTAAATGCCTTTACTGCTTTTTCTGCATCTTTTTTAGATAATTCAGTTTTTGCTGCAATAGCTGCAACTAATTCTGTCTTGTTCATTTTATTCCTCCTAATTCTATTATACGAATAGCTAAACCCACTTAATAAGCCGATTTATTAGTCTGCAATATCTTTTATATATGTTTTCATAAAAAAAGTCAAGGAAAACTTCTGTGATTTATATATTTAACATAAAATTCAGCATTTTTCATAGATTTTTTAAGGTTATCCGGCAAAGAACCACCCCAAAAACACTGGAAAAAGCCCACATTATCGTTTATAATATTCTAACACAATATAAAACAGAATGAGGCTTTAACTATGGAATATAGAATGAAACACCGCATACGATATAGCGAAATTGGAGCAGATCATCTTGTAAGCATCTCACAGATCGTTAGATATTTCCAGGACTGTTCTACATTTCAGTCAGAAGATATTGGATACGGGCTGCGTATGACTGAGGCAAAAAACAAGGCCTGGCTTTTACTCAGCTGGCAGATCATCGTCGACCGTTATCCTGCCTTTGGAGAAGAAATCTCGATCGGAACATGGGCTTACGACTGGAAAAAGTTTTATGGATATCGTAATTTTGATATAAAAGATAAGTCTGGTAATCGAATTGCATATGCGAATTCTATCTGGATCTACACGGACACCCAGACGATGCTGCCTGTCAAATTAGACTCTGAAGAAATACAAGCATATGGCACAGAACCGCGCATCGACATGGATTACGCCCCGCGTAAGATCCGACTTCCAAAGGAATACGAGGAAAAGAACCCTTTTCCTATTATAAAAGCGCATATTGATACGAATCATCACGTAAATAATGCACAATATATTGAACTGGCAGGAGAATTTCTCCCAAATCATTATCATATTCATCAGGTTCGTGCAGAATACAAGCATGCTGCGGTTCTCCATGATATGATTTATCCCCGTACATCGGCCCAGACGGACCGCCATGTGGTACAATTGTGCAACGAGACAGGTGTTCCTTACGTGATCGTAGAATTTAAAGAAAAAGAACAGGAGCAGCAGATATGATTGAATTAGGAAAATTACAAACATTATATATGGTAAAACGCACGAATTTCGGCGTTTATCTGAATGATGAGGCAGGTAAATTAGATGGACGGATCCTTCTTCCGAAAAAACAGGTACCTCAGGATATGCAAAATGGTGATGCGATCAAAGTATTTGTCTACAAAGACTCCGAAGATCGCCCAATTGCAACCACACATGTGCCAAAACTGACCTTAGGTGAACTGGCTGTACTAAAGGTAGTTTCTCTGTCTTCGATCGGCGCCTTTCTGGATTGGGGACTGGAAAAGGATTTATTTCTTCCATTCAAAGAACAGACCCAATCTGTAAAAGAAGGAAAAGAATATCTTGTCACATTATACATTGACAAGAGTGAACGCCTATGTGCATCTATGAAGATATATGATTCTCTTTCCACAGATAGCCCGTATAAGAAAGATGATCATGTTACTGGTACGATTTACAGTATTAATGAGGATTTCGGCGCCTTTATCGCAATTGATAACAAATACCATGGCATGATTCCGATAAAAGAACTCCACAAAAAAATCTATATCGGCGATACGATCCAGGCACGTGTCACGCGTGTCAGAGAAGACGGCAAACTGGATCTTAGCTTAAGAGAAAAAGCGTATATCCAGATGGATACAGACTGTGATCTCGTTATGAGTACAATTGAAAGCTATGACGGTGTACTCCCATTCACAGACAAAGCTTCTCCCGCCGTAATCGAACGGGAACTTGGACTAAGCAAGAATGCATTTAAACGTGCAGTCGGCCGCTTATTAAAACAGGGTAAGATTCAGATCAATCCCCATGGAATTCGCAAAATTTAAGAAATATTTATATTTTTTCGAATCATTCTATGATATAATACTAACTTAGTAATACCGTATTGTCGAAATAATAATATCATTATTTTCATGAAGGATTTTATATTTAATTAAAAAGGAGGAGTTTCTACATTGGACCCGAATGAGTATTATAATCAATACGCAAGCGTTTATTTTGAAAATACAGTCAACCTGGATTTATCCGATATCATACGACCATTTACATCATATCTGGAAGAAGGAGCTTCCGTTTTAGATCTTGGCTGCGGTTCCGGACGCGACAGTTTGACGTTCCTGGATATGGGATATGATGTCACCGCGTTAGATGGTTCCGAAGAGATGTGTTCTCTTGCTAACATCCATACGGATTTAGATGTTTTACATATGCAGTATGAAGATCTGGATTTTGACGAAGTCTTTGATGGTATTTGGGCATGTGCCTCTCTGGTCCATTTAGAAAAAGCCGAATTACCTGGAATTATCAGAAAAATTTCCAGGGCATTAAAGCCTGGTGGTATCTTTTATATGTCTGTACATAAAGGCGATTTTGAAGGAATTCGAAATCAACGCTTTTTTGCAGAATATACAAAAAAAGAACTCAAGCAGCTATTTGAAACTTTTCCTGAACTGCGCATTGAAGATATATGGATTACAGAAGATGTTCGAAAAAAGCAGGATGGTCAGGAGTGGCTGAACTTATTAATACAGAAAAATATAATATAAACAAACGGCTATTCTGCAAAAGGATAGCCGTTTCTATATACTTTACCAAGGAGGTGCTCATATGCCTAAGAATCCACGTACCGTCAATTATTTTTTAATGATTTATCTTATCTTTGACTTATGCCTTTCATTTGCAGGCGGTTTTTTATTCGACACAGCCATTTTATCAGGAATTCTACAATTTTTACCTGTGATACTCGGAGTGATCTATCTCCTGCTTACGAAACAGCCGGTTTTTTCAACCATAAAAATAAATAAATTCCACCCTCTGACCATTCCCTGTATTATCCTGTTTACCTTTTGCCTATGGCCTTTTATCTCCGTAGTCAATATGTTCAGTATGTTATTTTCGGATAATTTCATCAGCAATACGGTAACCAGCACGATTACATCAAACGGAATCATCTATGCACTGATCACTATGGCTCTTTTACCGGCCATCATAGAAGAATTTACATTTCGTGGCATTATTTACGGTCAATATCGATGCAGTAGACCGATCAAAGCTATAATTTTATCCGCACTTTGTTTCGGCCTCATGCACATGAATTTTAATCAGTTCTGCTATGCATTTGTGATGGGCATTTTTCTCGCACTTTTAGTCGAGGCAGCAGGAAGCCTGATTCCCTCTATCATCATGCATTTTACTTTTAATTCAACAAGTATCCTGCTGGTATACATGGAACAAAAACTGGACAAGTATCTTCCCACCGCCGAAAATACCCAAATAACTTCTCAAAATATTATGGATGCTCTTCCTACATTATTACCCGTGACTATCATGGGATGCCTTCTGGCATTTCTCCTTTACCGCATTATGGCTAAGTTAAATCACCGCGAAAATGAAATTCATTCCTGGCGTGATATACAGGCTTATAGGATGAGACCAGATGATAAATTAACCAACATCTGTTTTTACTGTTTTGTCATAATCTGTCTTATGATATGTGTCCTGATGGAATTTCTTAACTAGCAGAACAACATATACTCATAAAATAAATCTCCGCAAAACATTTTTATTGAATAGGAAATTCAGAAGAATTTTCTATAAAAAACCGGTACATCTGACCTTAACATACTCAGATATACCGGTTTTTTCTACTCTTCTGAAGAAGAAGCTTCTGTTGTTGCTTCTGTCGTTGTATCAGAAGAACCTACCGTTCCATATTGAAACTTAACTTTATCCCAGACTTTTGTATTGATGGACTTCTTATCATCCCAATCTTTTTCCAGATCTTTGGTCCATTCTTCGTATTGATCCTGATATGCCTGATTCTGACGCTCTTCTAATACTGTTGATTTGTTTTCTTTTGTTTTTTCCTTATCATAGTCCGTAATCAATTTTGCGATCACATAGCCTTCATCATCTTCAATAACCGAAGTAAATTCTCCCTTTTTCAGCTTTGACACAGCCGCTTCGAATTCTTTACCGCCTGCGGACTGTCCTGGTCCAAAGCTTTCATTCGCAGTATCCTTTACATCATATTGTTTTGCTAAAAAGCTGATATCTGCACCTTTTTTCAGAGCTTTATACGCTTTCTGTGCTTTCTTTTTCTGCTTTGCTTTTTCTTCATCAGAAAGTTCTACTTCCTGTCCATTCGTATCCGTTTTCTTCGTTGCGAATACTAATTTATAAACTGTTTTTACGCAGGCTTCTTCATCCGTCACTTCTGTATCAACTTTGTCGATGATCGCCTGATGGACCTTTGTTGCCAGGGCATTTTCTTCATACATATTCTGAATCAATTCCTCATCGGCCTTCGCATCTTCCATGATCTTCTTGCCTTCATCGCTTTTGATAAATGTTTCTGCCTGATCGGAAGCTTCCTTTTTCTCTTCATCAGACAGAGAAACTTTCATATCTTCCGCATGAGCCGCCAGTACTTTTACCGCTTTTATCTGCTTGATCGTATTGGATTTGATGGACTCCTCTAACGTAACCCCGTCTTCCACTTCCATACTCCACATCTCTTCCCCAAAATAAGAACCATACTGGCTTTCCGCAGAGTATTGCTGAATTTCAGCGTATACAGTCGCCTCCGGAAGTTTCACTTTTATATCTCCATACTGAAATACTGTATTGCTGGTCAGTTTATATCCGGCAATTGCAGCGATGACGATCGCGGCAATAACTACAATTGCTGCAACTTTTTTCTTCATAACTACCTCCATTTCATCTCTTTGTTCACATATACTACTATACTACAAAAAGTCTACTCTATCAAATTATTTATCCCGGATACAACTTCAGAAATCATGGCGAATTGATCTTTCTTTTTAATCCTGGTCAAGTTTAGCATAAATGAAGGCGTCTCACCCGCCCGAAACTTCACATAATTTCTATATTGATCCAATAAATCCGGAATTTTGTCTACATCTACTTTTGCTCTCGGATTCATTTTGAACACAACACAATCCTGTTTTTGTTCAATTCCAAGCAGATATGCACGATGAGCATTTGCACGAAGCAAAGCGATTTTCAATAAATGATCGACAGAAGCCGGCATATCGCCGAAACGGTCGATGAGCTCATCAGCCATCTCCTCATATTCATCTTCTGTTAAAATTTCCGAAATACGCTTATATAACTCTAGTTTCTGGTATTCATTTTTGACATAATAAGAAGGTATAAATGCATTCATTTGAAGATCCACAACTGTTTCAAAGTCTTCCTCTTCCCTGATTTCTCCCTTCAGCCTTAAGACTGCTTCATTTAACATCTTACAATACAGATCATATCCAACAGCTTCCATATGTCCGGACTGCGCTTCGCCTAATAGATTTCCGGCTCCGCGAATTTCCAGATCTCTCATGGCAATTTTAAAGCCTGATCCCAGGTCGGTAAACTCCCTGATTGCCTGCAAACGCTTTTCTGCCGTTTCTTTCAGCATTGTATCCCTTTTATACAATAAAAATGCATATGCTGTCCGATTGGAACGCCCTACACGTCCTCTCAGCTGATAAAGCTGAGAAAGTCCCAGATGATTCGCATCCTGGATGATCATGGTATTAACATTTGATATATCCAATCCTGTTTCGATGATCGTTGTCGAAACCAAAACATCGATCTCTCCATTCATAAACTGAAGCATCTTATTCTCAAGTAGGCGCTCACTCATCTGCCCATGTGCAAACTCTACGGTTGCCTCCGGCACAAGTTTCTGCACCATACCTGCAATTTCTTCTATGTTATTGACCCTATTATAGACATAATAAACCTGGCCGCCGCGATTCAGCTCCCTTAAAATCGCTTCTCTGATCATCTCTTCGTTAAATTCCATCACATATGTCTGAATAGCCCTTCTGTCCACAGGAGGTTCTTCCAGCAAACTCATATCTCGAATTCCAATCAGGCTCATATGAAGTGTTCGGGGAATCGGTGTCGCTGAAAGAGATAATACATCAATATTTTTCCTCAGTTTCTTTATCTTTTCTTTATGAGCCACACCAAATCTTTGTTCTTCATCAATGATCAGCAGTCCCAGGTCCTTATACTCCACATCCTTTGATAGCACCCTGTGCGTGCCGATTACAATATCAACGCTTCCGTTTTTCAAACCTTCCAGCGTTTTCTTTTGCTGGGCTTTTGTACGAAATCTGGAAAGCATCTCCACACTGATCGGATAATCTTTCATACGTTCTTTAAATAAATTGTAATGCTGTTGGGCAAGGATCGTCGTCGGAACCAGATAGACCACCTGCTTGCTATTTGTAACTGCCTTAAATGCCGCTCGGATCGCAACTTCCGTCTTTCCGTATCCAACGTCTCCGCAGATCAGCCGATCCATGATCTTCTCACTTTCCATATCTCTCTTTGTATCTTCAATCGCCGTCAGCTGATCATTCGTTTCCTCATATGGAAATAATTCTTCAAACTCTGTCTGCCATATTGTATCCAGATCGCAGGCAAAACCTTTTTGTTCCTGCCTGATTGCATACAACTCGACCAGATCCTTCGCAATAACGTTGACTTTTCCTTTTACTTTGTTCTTGGTGGACGTCCATTCGCTGCCGCCTAATTTGTTGATCTTCGGCGCTTTTGAAGTGGCACTCGCATACTTTTGAATAAGATCCAACTGCGATGCCAGCATAAACAAATGGCTTCCACCTTTATATTCAATATCAATATAATCTTTTTCGATCTTATCAACTTCAATTTTCTCTATTCCACGGTAAATTCCTACCCCATGATTTTCATGTACGACATAATCTCCAATGGACAGATCAGAAAAACTTCGTATCCGCATGCCGCTCTGACTGTTTTTCTTTTTCTTTCGATTGGATCTTCGAGTCTGGAAAATATCACTTTCCGAAATAACAACAAATCGTATCAACGGATATTCGAATCCATTTTTCATTTTACCCGCCGCTACAATAATCTCTCCTTCTTCTAAATTTCTGTCTAATTGATCCCTATACGAAATCTCTAATCCGGCTTCTCTTATTTCCCCGGCAAATCGCTTTGCTCTTGTATTTGAAGGAGACAATACAAGAATTCGATATTTTTTCTTCTTGTAAGATTTTAAATCCTTAACAAGTCTATCAAAACTGTTATTATATGTCTGGATCGAACGGACTTCTAGATGATAATGCCCTTTTACCCTGGCAAAATGTATATTCTGCATGAGCATAGTCATATAAATGAGTGCATGCTTTTCCAGATGGACAATGATTTCCTCAAATGAATAGATCCGCTTTGTCTGTCCCGGCAGAATATATCCTCCTTCTAACCGGGCCTTCATACTGTTCTGATATTCCTCGGTAAATGCATGTGCCCTTTCTTCCACACGATTGGGTTCGTCTATAAAATAAATGGTATTTTCTTCCGAAAAATAGCTTTGCAGAGACACAACTTCATCATAAAAATAAGGCAGATATGCGTCTGCATCCGTCAATCCCCCCAGCTGTGTCAATTCTTCTCGTACACGCTGCATTTCTCGATTGCTTCTGGCATAAGCTTCTGTCTTCATCTCTTTCTTCAGAGATTCTGCAAAATGTTTCTGTTCTTTTTCTATTCTTTTTAAACCGGATTCAATGATATTCTTTGTTAAAATTACCTCCGTGGCAGGATAAATCCTGATCGTCTCTACATTCTCAATCGAACGCTGACTTTCTACATCAAAGCTTCGAATCGAATCGATTTCATCATCCCACAACTCAATTCGATATGGACACTCTTCCATTGCCGGATAAATGTCGATGATTCCACCCCGAACAGCAAATTCACCCGGATTTTCAACAAAATCCGTTTTTGCATAACCTATATCCACAAAGTCTTCCAAAGTCTTTGCAATATCAATCTGATCACCTGCTTTGATGAGCATAATATGTCTTCTAAATGCATCTAACGGAAGAAGCCTGTCCATAAGACCGTCAATCGTCATTACAACCGTGATCGGTCTCTCTTCCATCAATGCCTTTAAAACAGCCAGTCTTTCCTGGAGCATCACATTCCCATGAATATCCGCACTATAAAACAGTAAATCTTTGGCAGGAAAATAATACACTTCTTTATCATAAAATCGATACTCTTCTACCAGCTCTCTTGCTCTTATCTCATTATACGTGACAATAACGCGGTTACGGTAAGGCCGCCCCAATCCAAATGCAAAATGACATTTCTGACTATCAATGCACCCGCTGACCAGCAAAGGTATATTCCCTTCCTGCAAATCCTGTACAATATTCATATATTCCTGATATCCCTTCAACGGGTCCATAATCGTCTGCATGTTTATCACCTTCTTATCATTTTACCTTCTTATTATATTGATTCATCGCCTGATCTATGTCATCCCATACCATTAATTCCGCTGCTCCTGCGACGTTTGGCATAATCTCATCATATATTTTCAGCTCTTCTTTTGAAAAATGCCCCAATACATAATCTACGAGGTCATACTCTTTTGGTTTTTCCCCAACACCAATGCGGATTCTTGGAAAATCCTGGCTTCCCAGGTGAGAAATGATACTCTTGATTCCATTATGTCCGCCTGCACTGCCCTTTTTACGAATTCGGAGCTGTCCTACATCTAAATGAATATCGTCATAAATGACAATAAAATCTTCCGGTTCCAGTTTATAAAAATCCATGATCTGTCTCAAACATTCCCCGCTTAAATTCATATACGTCTGAGGTTTGACCATAATAACTTTCTGACCCTCAACAAATCCCTTACCGGTTAATCCTTTATGCTTTTTCGTGTCGACCGAAATCCGATATTTATCAGCCAAATAATCAATTGCCTGAAATCCGATATTATGTCTGGTCCCATAATATTTTCGATCCGGATTGCCGAGTCCAACGATCACTTTCATAATTTCATCCCTTTCTGATACTCTACTTTCTTTTGCTCTGATAGAATACCACAAAATCCATATGAAAACAAACGAAATAACGTGGAAAAAGCTGTCCACAAAATCTGTGAACAGCTTTTCTATTTTTACACTTGTGCAGACTCTTCTAACAGAGCTGCTTCATAATGCTCAAGAATCGTACTTTGGATTATCTCCCGCGTTCTCGTATTGATCGGATGAGCGATATCTCTATATTCTCCGTCAGCCGCCTTTCGGCTTGGCATCGCGATAAAGATCCCTTTCTCTCCTTCAATTACCTTGATGTCGTGAATCACAAATTCATCATCAAATGTAATGGAAACAATCGCCTTCATCTTGCCTTCTTTCGCAACTTTTCTGATCCTCACGTCCGTAATCTGCACGACGTAACCTCCCGTCAGTTGTTGACTGCCTTACAAAATATATCTGGAGTTCTTTTCTACAACGATCTTAATCTCGTCTTCTCCTTTATAAGTTGTATTTGGTCTTAATGTATCGCGGCTTTCAACGATACAATTTTCGATTACAGAATTGTCTCCAATATAAACATCATTTAAGATGATAGAGTTCTTAATTGTAACGTTGTTTCCAACATATACATCCTTGAAAAGAATAGAATCCTGAACATCACCATTGATAATACATCCACTGGCAACGATGCTATTCTTAACAGAGCTTCCTGCGTTGTATTTTGCAGGTGGAAGATCTTCTACTTTTGTATAAACGTTTGGATATTTCTTGAAGAAATAATCTCTGACTTCTTTTTTCAGGAAATCCTTGTTCACTGTATAATAAGCATCTAAAGTAGAAATATTCTTCCAATATCCGCTTAAGCGGAATGCGAATACGCGTTTGTCTCCCATGCTCGGCAGAATGATATCTCTTACTAAGTCGAATTTACCTTCTTCTGCACATCTTTCCAGTTCAGAAATAAGGTGTCTTCTTCTCATAACATAGATACCAGCTGATACTGTATTTGTCTTTGGATTCTCAGGCTTTTCTTCAAATCCAACAACTCTGTCTTCTTCATCTGTCTCGATGATACCAAAGCGGCTCAGATCTTCTGTCTCAGGATCAAGGTCTTTTCCGATGATCGTAATATCTGCACCTTTTGCGATATGAAAATCTAATACATCATTATAATTGATCTTAGAAATACCATCGCCTGCTGCGATAATCACATATGGTTCATGACTCTGTTTCAAGAAATCAATATTCTGATAAATAGCATCTGCCGTTCCACGATACCAATATTCGTTTTCATTTGTCAAAGTTGGGGTGAATGTATATAAACCACCCTGTTTACGTCCAAAATCCCACCATTTTGAAGAATTCAAATGTTCATGTAAAGATTTTGAATTGTACTGTGTAATAACGCCGACCTTCTGGATACCGGAGTTACTCATATTACTTAAAGCAAAGTCGATTGCACGATAACTTCCTGCGACCGGCATTGCTGCAACTGCACGTCTGTCGGAAAGAGCGCCTAACTTTTTACTGTTTCCGCCTGCTAAAATAATTCCAATTGTCTTCATGCCTTTTTCACCTGCCTTACTTAATTAAAGATTCTCCACTTGGAAGTACTCTGTCCGGATAATCGTCTGGAGTTGTCTTTCCAAAGATTGCTACGTTCTTACCTACTTTTACTTTATAAGGTATGTAAGAATTCTGTCCAACAGCTACTAAACCATGATTGTAAATATGTGGAGCCACGGTGTTGTCGGCTTCTTCGAAGACACCTAGTTCTACTTTATCTTCAATTTCAACGTTCTCTGCGATAACTGCCTTATTAATTACTGTATTTGCCCCGATTCTCGTATGGTTCATGATGATAGAATCTTTTACTACCGCACCTTCTCCGATAATAACATCAGATCCGATAACGGAATTCTCTACAGTTCCATAAATTTCAGATTCGTCACCAACGATAGAACCGGAAACTTTACCGTTCTCACCAATATACATTGGAGGAATCGATTCGTTCTTTGTATATACTCTCCAATATTCTTCGTAAAGATTAAATTCTGGAATTAAGCTGATCAAATCCATGTTAGCTTCCCAGAAAGAATTCAATGTTCCTACGTCCTTCCAGTATCCCTGGAATTCATAAGCACAAATCTTGTTTCCGTTCTCGAAGCAGTAAGGAATTACATGCATACCGAAATCCAAGTTGTCAATATGAGAACACTGGATCAATGCATTCTTAAGTACTTTATAATCGAATATGTAAATACCCATAGATGCTTTATTGCTCTTAGGCTGTTCCGGTTTTTCCTGGAATTCTACAATTACGTTATCATCATCTGTTACTACGATACCAAAACGGCTTGCTTCTTCCATAGGTACTTCCATCGCTGCGATAGAAATCTGAGCACCTGCCTGCTTATGGTTCTCTAACATTAATTCATAATCCATCTTGTAGATATGGTCACCAGATAAGATCAATACATAATCAGGATTATAAGAATCCATGTACTCTAAGTTCTGGTAAATAGCATCGGCTGTTCCTGCGAAATAGCTGCTTCCGCCTTTCTTTTCATAAGGAGGTAAAACAGTTACCCCTCCTACGTTACGGTCTAAGTCCCAAGGAATACCAATTCCTACGTGCTGGTTTAATTTAAGCGGCATATACTGTGTCATAACACCTACAGTATCGATACCTGAATTGATACAGTTACTAAGTGGGAAGTCGATAATTCTGTACTTACCACCAAATGAAACAGCTGGTTTTGCTGTCTCGGAAGTCAAAACACCAAGTCTGCTTCCTTGTCCGCCTGCTAATAACATGGCGATCATCTCTTTTTTTACCATCGTATTCACCCCTTTTGTCGCATGATACTAATTATAACATTCTTTTTTGAAATTGTGAATAATAAACGTCAAAAAAAATACAAACTTATGGAACTTTTTTATTCATAACGCTCATATTTTTCGTGTATTTCTCCACACTTTTTGTCACATTGTCCATATTATATTCGCATTTTACTTTTTTCATTCGTCAGATTATCCAACATTTCGCTTACTTACTTATTATATACTATTCTTATTGATTTCGCAATGCATCTTATAAAACTATTTATAAATAACCACATCTTTCCATAAATTGTCAGACTATTCTTTTACTATGAGACTA
>JAUNOI010000037.1 GCA_030531165.1 Lachnospiraceae bacterium | reverse complement strand
GACTTTACTTATGCTTATATCCGGTATAAACCGTCATAACAAGACAAAATACCATTGCCCACGCCCAGAATCTATGTTTTTTCATCGTTCTTTTCTTCCTTTCTCCTAATATATAAACACAATGTTTTTTTTATTATACCATAAATACTTTCCTAACTAAACATAGACTGGAACCAATACATTATGGAAAAATCACTTTAGTTTTCCAGAACGTCTTGCTTCACCTCTGGGATTTCTCCGATTATCCAATTCCGTTTATTCAATTTTTAACATCCGATACCCAATCCCTACATGCGTCTGGATATACTTCGGCGATCCGGGTTCTTTTTCCAGCTTCTTTCTCAAAGTCGCCATAAAAACCCGAAGCGAGACGACATCATTTTCCCAGCTGCTTCCCCAGACGCTCTGCGTAATAAATTTGTGCGTCAATACCTTACCGGTATTTTGCGCCAGCAGACACAGCAGTTTATATTCAATCGGCGTCAAATGCAGTTCCACATCGCTTAAATAAGCACAGCCGGACGCATAATCAATCCGTAGATGTCCATTTACGAATATGGCACTCTGTCCGCTACTCTGTATCAGGGCAAGACGCCGTTTTGTCACACGGAGTCTTGCGAGCAGCTCATCTACGGAAAACGGCTTCGTCAGATAGTCATCCGCTCCGGCATCCAGCGCATCGATCTTATCACTGTCCTCGCTTCTTGCGCTGATTACGATAATCGGCACATTCGACCAGCTTCGAATGCGTCGGATCACTTCCACGCCGTCAATATCCGGCAGTCCGAGATCGAGCAAAATAATATCAGGATTATGGGACGCAGTTTCCATGACCGCCTCATTGCCGTTTAACGCAACGATAAAACGATAATCCTGGGCTTTTAAGGTTGTCGTAATCAGACTCCGCACCGGAGTATCATCTTCTACGACTAATATCAGTAATTTATTCATGTAAAGTAACCTCCTTGATCGGAAGCGTAAAAAGGAACACAGCTCCATGCGGCAGATGGTCCATGACGCATATAGTTCCCCCGTGAGCCTCTATGATGGATTTACACAGATACAATCCAAGCCCAAGGCTGCGCCTGTTATCCGCAATCTCATTTGTACCGCAGTAAAATTTATCAAAAATCTTCTTCTTTTCCCGATCCGGAATACCGGGACCAGTATCTGCAACTTTGATTTCTGCCATATCTCCGTTCCGTCCCGTTGAAAGTAAAATAGACGATCCTGACGGAGTATATTTTATTGCATTATCGATCAGATTTATGATGACCTGTACAACTAATTTCGCATCTGCTTTTACAAACATCAGGTCGTCTTCATGGACAACCGTGAGAGAATGGCCTTCTGCCTTCCGGCTGATATGCTTCACCGCTTCCTCGACAATGTCGCTGAAAAGTTCTGTTGATGTATGCAGTGCCATCCTTCCCTCTTCAATTCGGGTGGCATATAGAAGATTTTCCACCAGACTGAGAAGCCAGACCGAATCATCATAAATATCCGAGTAGACCTGCTTCTTTGTTTCCGCATCAAAACTGTCTCCGTTGCTCATCAGACTACTCGCATTGCCTAAAATAGTTGTCAATGGTGTTCGAAGATCGTGTGAGATTGTCCGAAGCAGGTTTGCTCTTAACTGCTCACTTTCCGCTAAAATGGCAGCTGCTTTCTTCTCCCGAACATTCTTTTCATTTTCCAATGCCAAAGCACATTCTCCAAGAATCGACAAAGAAATATCATATTCTAACGCATCCAGTGTGCAGTCTACAGATTCGATTCCGACAACTCCATAAATTCTGTCATTGACACTCATCGGCAAGTATAAATAGGATAGATCATAAAGGATCTGAGTCGTTGCCCCTGCAGAATGATTATTCTTCAGGACCCACTCCACGGCTGCCAGTTCCTTTTTTCTGTCATATATCAGGCTGACAACAGAATCCGCAGGAAACATCTTCGGGTCTGAAAGAAAACCTTCCATATTTTCAAAAACGACGATATTTCGATTTAACAGCTTTGCCATCTGCTGTGCAGCCGCATTAATAATTTCTGATTTATCTTCTGCTTTTGACAACAGGTGATTGGTCTCAAACAATATCCTCGTTCGATAAGCAACCTGTGCCGAACATTTTGCCTGCTCTTTATAACGAAGAGCAAAGGTTCCCGTAATATACGCTGTCAGAAACATCACTATAAAAGTCACCGGATATCCGGTTTCATAAGCTGTAAATGAAAAACGCGGATGCGTAAACAAAAAGTTAAAGAGAAAGACGCTTGCAACCGATGAAATCAGGCTGTATATCTGATGAGAAGCTGCAATTGATGTCAGCAGTACACCGAGAATATAGACCATGATAATATTCGCTTCTGTAAATCCGGACCGATAAAATAGAAATCCCAATAAGGTGCATACGGTTAAAATACCGATGCTTTTTGCTGTGTTTTTGAATACTTCATATTTACACTGATGATCATCTTTTATCACAGTTATCATCTCCTATTCCCATCATAAATTCTATCACAGAAATAAGAACTAATCCATATAATCACAATACCCGCTTTTCAAACTGCAATTTCCTTTTTTTAATGCAATCACAAAGCGGTCGCGTTCTTCAAATGGATTTCCATCTTTCCACACTATGTAAATTTGTTTTGAATGCCGATACATCATATTCTCCTGTTTTATACCTTTATACGAGTGAAATCCATGTTCTTTCATATTCCCTTCTGTCAGAACGATATCCATTGATCCATCCTGTAGTTTCTGATAAAGCTTATTTGTATTTCCCCTACAGATTAAAATATGCACATGCGGATGAGCTTCGGAATAGTATTTCATCGCTTCTTTTAAAAAATCCGGAAGCATCAGCATATCTGTTCCAAGTACAATGGTACATGTTTCATGTTTACAATCCATTTTCACCCTTGAATCATTTTTCTTCATAAATTTATCAATTTTCTTCATTATAAAAAATCCAAGTACAAATATGATTAATATTGAAACAAATAACAACATCGTTTTCATTCACTCCACCCCTTTTCCAAATAACAAAGCATCATATCCGAAAACATTTTTGAATCGCTTTTACCCTTCCCAAAATCAGAATTGATTTTTGACTGCTCAAAATCGTATTCGGCATAACATTCATGTTCAGTTTTCCATTCTCTCTGATTCCCAATATATTAATTCCATATTTTTTACGAATATCTAGCTGAACAACACTCTTGCCATTCCAATGATCGGGAATCGACAATTCAAAAATAGAATAGTCTTCATCTAATTCAATATAATCCAAAATGTGTTCGGACGTACATCTGGTTGCAGTCCATGCTGCAAGCTGTTTTTCCGGATAGACCACTTCATCTGCCCCATTTCTGAGCAGAAACTTTTCCTGCACTCCTCTGGATGCCCGTGCAATCACTTTTTTTGCTCCCAGTTCTTTAAGGAGGGAGGCAGTTTCCAGCGAATTTTGAAAGCTGTCTCCGATTGCAACGATACATACATCAAAGTTGCGAATGCCCAATGAATCCAGAAATTCTTCATTTGTGCTGTCGCCAATCTGGGCATTTGTCACAAAGGACAATACCGCATTTACCCTCTCTTCATCTTTGTCTACCGCCATCACCTGATGATTGAATTCATTTAATTTTTGTGCAATATGTCTTCCAAATCTTCCCAATCCAATTAATAATATTGTTTTCATGGCAACCTCCTTAACCAACTGTTATTTTTTCCTGTGGCAGCCTTGCTGTGTTTCCTCGTTTTTTCCCGGATAAAACAGCAAAAATCAAAGTCAAACCTCCAACCCGTCCAATAAACATAAGCAAAATTAAAATGATATGTGAAATCATCCCCAATTCCGGGGTGATTCCAATCGTCAGTCCGACCGTTGCAATTGCAGATGCCGTCTCAAACAGGCAGATAAGCAGCGGCAGACTTTCGAAACGACTGATGAGAAAACCTCCAAATAAAAATAACACCAGATACATCATAAAAATGCTGACTGCATTCCGCACAGTTTCATGATCGATTCGACGTCCGAATACATGTGTATGCTCTCTCCGGCGAAACACAGAAACCGCCGTAAATACCATCACAGCCGCCGTCGTGATCTTCATGCCCCCGGCTGTAGAACCGGGCGCGCCTCCCATAAGCATCAAAAGAATCATGACCGCGATCCCCGTTTCACTTAAGCCGGTTAAATCCGCTGTATTAAATCCGGCAGTTCGCGGCGTTACCGCCTGAAATACAGAAACCAGAATACGTCTGCCCACAGGGACTCCGGAAAATTCAAAGAAATAAAAGTAACATGCCGGAACTGCGATCAGACATGCTGTTGCCGAAAGAATAATCTTACTCTGCAGCCTGTATTTTCGAAAGTGATATTTGTGATTTTTGATATCATCCCAAGTCAGGAACCCGATTCCCCCAATTACAATCAATGCTATGATCGCTCCATTGATCAGCGGATCAGCAGCAAAATATGTAAGGGATGAATATTCCTCTTTGCTTCCCATTAAATCGAATCCGGCATTACAAAAGGCTGAAATCGAATGAAAAATGGAATACCAGATCCCCCGGATCATACCAAACTCTTTATAAAATGATGGGAACATCATCACGGCTCCCAGCAGTTCAAAGATGATTGTCATCTTAATAATAAATCCGGTCAGTTTTACAATTCCCCCGACTTTATGAGCGGAGATTGCCTCCTGCATCGTACTTCGCTGTTTCAGGCTGATTTTCTTTCCGGAAGCAGTAAAGATTGCCACTGCGACAGTTACAACACCCATGCCTCCAATCTGAATTAATGCGAGAATTATGGCCTGTCCAAAGAACGTCCAATAAGCAGCTGTATCCTGCACGATCAGTCCGGTCACACAGACCGCGGAAGTGGCAGTAAACAATGCATCCGCAAAGGCCGCTCCCTGTCCGTCCCTCGTGGCGATCGGAAGCATGAGAAGCATCGTGCCAAATAAAATTACAGCTGCAAATCCTAAAATAATAATTTGTGCTGAAGATAAGTGCCTGATCATTCTTCCCATATCAATCCCTCCATTTACTTATTGTTATTTTTATTATGCGCGATTATTCATAAAATGTGCATGAACATCATTCTTTTAACATTAAGATTTCATTAAGAACAAACAAGGACTGTACACAAAATTCTCTTTCATGTACAGTCCTTGTTAAATCCATAATAGAAAAACATTCGAAATTCTTTTCTTTGAGTTTCCATGTTGATCTTATCTTTAAAATTGTAAATATCTTTCATCCTATTATGCTGGATGACCTGCCAGATATTCTTCTGCATGATGAACAGCCACAGCACCATCCGATACTGCCGTCACAACCTGTCTGAGTTCCTTCTTTCGAACATCTCCGACCGCAAATACACCCGGTATATTGGTACAGGTCGTTTCGTCAGCAATCACATAACCACCCTGATCTGTGTCCAGCTGTCCACGGATCAGCTCTGTCGCAGGCTTTCTTCCAACACTGATAAAAATACCGTCACATTCGATGCTGCGCTCCTTTCCGGTATTCACATCTTTTATCTTTACACCAGTTACTTTGTCGTCATGTATCAGTCCAACCACAACACTATTCCAACAAAACTCGATATTCTCTGCTTTTTTGAGCGGTTCATGATAAATCTGCGTCGCACGGAGCGTGTCCCGGCGATGAATCAATATCACCTTTTTCGCAATTCGACTGAGCACCATCGCATCTGCCGCCGCGCTGTTGCCGCCGCCTACGATGATAACTGTCTTGCCCTTATAAAACATACCGTCACATGCCGCACAGTAATGAACACCTCGTCCCACTAATTCCTTTTCATCTGCAATTCCCAGTTCCCGCGGACTTGCTCCGGTCGCAAGTACAACCGTCTTCCCATAAAACATCCCCTCCGTAGTCTCAATCACTTTAGGAGTTTGATTCAAATCAACCGAAAGAACTTCCGCAATCTCCGTCCGGGCTCCAAACCGCTCGGCTCCCTGCTGCATCTTCTCTGCCAGAGAAAGTCCATCAATACCATCCTCATATCCCGGATAATTATCAATCTGGTGAGTCAACGCCATCTGCCCACCGGCAGAGAGCTTTTCAAGAAGAACCGTATCCAAACCGGAGCGTGACGCATACATGGCAGCCGTATAGCCGCCGGGACCGCCTCCGATCACAACCATATCATATACATGTTTCTCCCGGTCTTGCTTTTCTTCCGCACTTTCCAAATTTTTACCGATAAATTCATCGATCACCGCCTTTGATTCCGGTGCAGTAATGGAATCCGCCGCCTTTCCGTCTTTATAAAAGATCAAGGTCGGAATAATCTCAATCCCCTGATCTTTCGCAAGCTGAGGCTCTTCGTCAATATTGATTTTCACGACAGCCAGAGAATCTCCATACTGCTCTGCTGCTTTATCATAAGCAGAACTGATTTTCCTGCAATATCCGCACCACGGTGCCCAATAATCCACTAACACCGGCTGATCGCCTTCTAAAAGAGAATAAAATTGTTCTCGATTTATACTTTTTGCAGCCATCCTCTTTTCCTCCTTCGTTTTTTATATTATACCCGTTTTCTCAGATTTCTGTACTTCTCTAAATATGTTTTATCCGAAACACACTTTTCAAAAAAATCAAAACTCGATCGGCAAGCATACTGCTGACTACACCAATCAAAAATCCAGCCAAAACATCTGTAGGATAATGAACTCCTACATATAATCTCGAAAAAGCAATCAATACGGCAAGACAGATTGCCGGTATTCCGTATTTTTTAGGAAGCATCCGGTAAAGGATCCATGCACAGGCAAACGATGCCGTTGTATGACCGGATGGAAAAGAAAAGTCCGTCGGCCGCACAACAAGCGGAATAATCTCAGGACATGCATCAAACGGCCGGGGCCTTGCAACCCAATTTTTTAATGTAACATTTGTAATGAGCGCTCCAATGAGCATTGATAAAAGCGCTGTAATCCCAACCTTTCTTGTCTTAGCATATAGCAGCATCCCAATTGCAAGCACGAGCCAAAACCAGCCTCCGTTTCCGAGAGACGTAATCAACTTCCAAAACCAGTTGACTGCGTCAACCCTTAAATGCTCCTGTATAAATAATAAAATATGGACATCCATATCCTGTATCCAACTCATATGATAATCCTCCTATCATACCTTTATTGACAATTGGTATCTCTTCTGGAGCGTACCACATAATATCCTATTCCAATTATATCTGCAAATGCCCATCCAATCGGAACAGAAGCCCAGATACCGATCACACCGATCGATGGTATCGCCGATAGCAGATAGGCAAGGAATACTCTTGTCCCTAACGAAGCAATCGTTAGAATTACCGACATTCCTGGTCGATTGACTGCACGATAATAACCGTATAACAAAAATAATATTCCAATTCCAAGATAACAGGCTCCCTCAATCCGCAAATATTGCACACCTGCAATAATAATATCCGTCTCAGTCGAATCAATAAAGATCTGCATCAGTGGTTTTGCAAATCTATATACAAGCCCACTGATCATGATACAAAAAACTGCAGATATAAATACTGCACTGCGAATTCCTTTTTTAATTCTCTCCACTTTCCCTGCACCATAGTTCTGCGCCACATATGTCGAAAACGCATTTCCAAAATCCTGCACTGGCATATAAGCAAATGAATCAATTTTTACTGCTGCAGCAAATGCTGCCATTACTACCGCCCCAAAACTGTTGATCAATCCCTGCACCATCAAAATACCAAAATTCATAATGGACTGCTGAAGGCTGGTCATGAAAGAAAGATTTAAAATCTTCGATAAATTTACTTTGTCCCAATGCATATCGTCTTTCTTGGGTATCAGCTGCGGGAATTTTCTTAAAATATAGATCAGAATTCCAATCCCTGATACAAACTGGGCAAAAACTGTTGCAATCGCAGCACCGGATATTCCCCATTGAAAAATCAGCACACAAACCAGATCCAAAACTACATTTAAAATTGCCGAAACTGCAAGAAACACCAGTGGAATGATAGAATTTCCGATAGCACGGAGCAGATTGGCAAAATAGTTATAAAGAAATGTTGCTATCATCCCCATAAAAATAATGCCAAGATATTGCTTCATTGGAGGTTTAATATCATCCGGCACCCGAAGTATCCAAAGAATAACATCCATACCGATGTAAACCAGGATATTCAAAACGATTGCTATCCCTCCGATCAACGTAAAGGACATGAACACACTTTGTCTCATCCTGTCATATTCTCCGCCTCCATACTGCATGGAAATTGCTGCACCACTCCCCATGCAAAGCCCAAGAATCATCGATGTAAGAAATACCATCAATGTGTACGAAGAACCGACTGCCGCCAGCACATCGGAACCTAAAAATCGGCCAACTACCCAGGTGTCTGCCACATTATACATCTGCTGCAGAAGATTTCCGAGCATAAGTGGGAGTGCAAACAAAAGAAGATTCCTTGTGATTGATCCATTTGTTAAATCTCCCATAAATCCTTTTCCTTCCCAATCGTATATTTTCGGTAACTATCGTATATTTTTGTATTTATTTTAAATTTCTTCTTATTTCTATTTCTTGAGATTGTCCGGCCCGAATCCATAAGGGAGCATCTCTTTCAACGTAAATTCCACCTGTTTATCTTTCCCATCAGCCAGAATAATCTTGAATGTTTCCGGATTGCAAAATTCCATCATGACTTGACGGCAAATACCGCATGGTGCGCATAACTCATTTCCATCCGTATCTTCCATTCCGCCTACGATCGCAATTTTCGTAAATTCTCGCTCTCCATCATAAACGGCTTTAAAGAATGCAGTCCGTTCCGCACAGTTCGTCAGTCCGTATGCAGCATTCTCAATATTGCATCCATGATAGATTTTTCCACTTTTTGTAACAAGAGCAGCTCCCACACTATGATGTGAGTATGGTGCATATGCGCGTTCTCTGGCTTTTTTGGCCTCTAAAATTAATTCTGCATTTGTCATTTTTCTTTCTCCTTCTTCTACAAGGATACACATGATACCCTTTATTTATATCAGTTGATCGAGAAGAGAACTGCCAATTGTATTTTCCGGCATTTCCACGTTGAAGTTATCCGCAATCGTAGCTCCGATCACCGCAAATGTCTGTGCCTCTTCTAATTTTCCACTGCCTTTCATCGATGGAGAATATGCAAGAAATGGAACTTTTTCTCTCGTATGGTCTGTTCCCGTATGCGTCGGATCATTTCCATGGTCAGCCGTGATCATCAGCAAATCATCTTCTCTCATGAGACTTAATAATTCGCCAAGTTTTTCATCGAATTTCTCAAGTTCACTCGCATAACCCGGCACATTACGGCGGTGTCCCCATAATGCATCGAAATCCACAAGATTAACAAAACAAAGTCCGGTAAAGTCCCTTTTCGCAATCTCGATCGTCTGCTCCATTCCATGTACGGAACTCTTTGATTTATTCGATTCCGTAAGACCTTCTCCATCAAAAATATCGAAGATCTTGCCGACAGAGATCACATCATATCCTGCATCCTTTAATGCATTCAACGCTGTTCTTCCATATGGTTTGAGCGCATAATCATGGCGATTGCTCGTTCGTTTGAATTCGCCCTTTTTCCTGCCTACATATGGTCTTGCAATCACTCTGCCGACCTTCCATTCGTCTTTCATCGTAATTTCTCTGGCAATCTCACAGCAGCGGTATAACTCATCCAGGCCAAAGGTTTCTTCATTACCGCAAATCTGAAGTACGGAATCCGCCGATGTATAGACGATCATATGTCCGGTTGCGATTTCTTCTTCCGCTAGTTCGTCCAGAATCTCCGTACCGCTGGCGCTTTTATTGCCAATGATAACACGGCCTGTTCTTTCCGATAATTCATCTAACAGTTCCTTCGGAAAACCAGTTTCCGTAAATGTCCGGAACGGCGTCGTAATATGCAGACCCATCATTTCCCAATGTCCTGTCATCGTATCTTTCCCTGTGCTCGCTTCGCAGAGCTTTGTATAATAAGCCTTTGGTTCTAAGACAGGAGTAACTTGTTTTAGATCATGCAAATTTGCCATTCCAAGCTTTTGAAGATTTGGAATTTTAAATGTTTGCACATTCTGGGAAATATGTCCCAGCGTATCTGTTCCGGCATCTCCATAGGCAGATGCATCATCCGCCGCACCCACACCCAAGGAATCGATAACAATTGTAAAAATTCTATTATATTTCTTTTTTCTCATTTTACACCTCTAGAATAATGTCATTAAAATCCTAACCTTTATTATCCATTTTAACACCATCAACCGATAATGTCTGCCCTGTTTTTTACAAAACAGATTATTTACTTTTAGCACTATATATAATATAATATCTCAAGAATGAATTGACACTTCCTTGCCGCCGGGTAAGAAAGTCAAGCGTCAGACTTTCTATCGTTAGGCCTTTGAAGATAGAAAGTTCTGGCGCTATATTTTTGCGATTTTGGAAAGAAGGGTATAAAATGATGCAGCAATCTTTGATAAGAAATTTTATTCGTTATACAACTTTAAGCGTATTAGGAACATTCGGAGTCTCCTGTTACATTTTGGCCGACACATTTTTTGTGTCAAAAGGCCTGGGTACAAACGGTCTTGCCGCTTTAAACCTCGCCATTCCTGTCTATAACTTTATTCACGGGACAGGACTTATGCTCGGTATGGGAGGCGCTACAAGATTTTCAATCTGCAAAAGTCAGGGAAGACAGGAAGAAGTCCATCGGATTTATACTAATACTATATATCTTGTCATACTATTTTCAGCGATATTCACACTGTTTGGCTTTTTCTTTTCCCGACGGCTAACAATCCTTCTAGGGGCAGACATAGGCGTACGAAAGATGACCGAAACTTATTTGCGATGGCTGTTTCTTTTTTCACCAGCTTTTATTTTAAATGATGTTCTGCTCTGCTTTGTCAGGAACGATGAAAGCCCACACCTTTCAATGATTGCGATGTTAATTGGCAGTTTTTCCAATATTGCACTTGATTATATCTTTATTTTTCCGATGCAGATGGGCATCTTCGGCGCTATTTTTGCTACGGGACTATCGCCAATCATCAGTATCATTATGTTACTTCCACATTGGATCGGAAAGAGAAACACTTTTCATTTTGTAAAGACGAAAATGGAAGCTAAGACTATAAAACAGGACTTATCTTTAGGGTTTCCTTCTTTGATTGCCCAGCTTTCTTCTGGAATTGTAATGATTGTTTTTAATGCAATCATACTGAAATTGGAGGGAAATACAGGCATTGCAGCTTATGGTGTGATTGCCAACATCTCCCTTGTAATCGTTGCTGTATACACGGGAATTGCACAGGGTGTTCAGCCTCTGATCAGTACATTTTACGGCATCGGAAATGATAAGCAGGCAAAAACAGCGCTGCGGTATGCTATGGCAACGATGCTAACGATATCCTGTGTGGTTTATCTATTTATTTTTGTTTTTGCACAACCGATTACCGCTGTTTTCAATAGTGAAAACAATATCGCACTGCAGCATATTGCCATATCAGGACTAAAACTGTATTTTCTGTCTGTTGCATTTGTTGGATATAATATTATTTTGGCGACATTTTTTACTTCGGTAGAAAAAGCATTGCTGGCCCATGTTCTGTCAGTTTTACGAGGGCTTATCCTGATTATTCCGATGGCATTTTTCATGTCGGCATTGTGTGGAATGACTGGCATATGGCTTACTTGTCCAATAACAGAATTTCTTGTTACGCTGCTCGGATTTGTAATATACCGTCATCCAAAACCATATTCAGATCTTTCGATATCCTGAAATCTATATCTTCTTTGCCCAAGATAATGTCACAGGCAGTTTCTCTGTAAAAACATATTCCGGTTGGGGGAACTACATAGATCCCCCAACCGGAATATGTTGGTAATTACTGTTTTTCCTTATCATCTCTTAGTTCCGATCATTGCTTCGATCGCTTTACATGCAAATGCAGCTGTACCTTCACCGCCAACCTTATCGATATTGACTGTAAAGTCACCTCCACCGGCATACATCTTTCCAAGTCCGATCAGGATTTCATCTGTGCAGGTATAGTAATTTTCTGTGATGTGATCCTGCAGTTTTCTGGCAAGACCGATGGCTGCTTCACTATCCGAAGACTCCGCTTTCATCTTGCCAAACTCTGCGAAAATATCCATCATTTCCTGATTTAACCTCTGCTGCACCTCCTTGCTCCTGCCTGCAGACTTTTTCTCATATTCTCTGTATGCATCGGTCTTTCCCCAGAATGCCTTTGCCTGTGCAGCATACTGATCGATCTTACTTGTATCAAAAGCTTCAAAATTCATTACGTTTATCCCTTTCCTTTTTATTCCACGAGCCAGATCAATCAGATGCTCCAAATGCTCTTTGCGAAGCTCCAACAGGTGAATCTGCTGCTCCAACGCTTTGCTGCGATCAAAACCGGGGCTGTCCAGGATCTCTTTGATATCCTTCAGCGAAAACTCCAGTTCCTTGAAGAGCAATATATGCTGCAGGCGCTTTAATGCTGTATCGTCATACAGCCGATAGCCTGCCTCGGTAACCTCTGTGGCCGGCAAAAGCCCGATATGATCGTAATGATGAAGAGCGCGTATAGTCACTCCCGATATCTCACTGACCTCATGTACTGTCATCATCTTAATTTCTCCTTATCTCTCGTGGTAATTATAGAATAAACTATGACATAACGTCAGAGTCAATGATAAATCTTCCTTTTTTCAAATTTGATTTCTCAAAAACCGGATGAAATGCGAGCATTTCTTTTATAATTACTCCAAATTATCCTTCATTTTTTTGAGTTTAAGTCCGCAATGCACAAGCAGATAAATATAAATGGCGAGCATAACCAGCCAAAAGACCGCGAAAAAAGCACTGACTCCATCATCCGCTGCTCTCAATGCATTCGGAATAACACAACAGAAGAAAATAGCCATAATGGGCATCATACGTGTTTTCATAATATGCTCAACCATGCTGCTGCGTGAGGCGTTGTCTGAAAAAATCTCCCCGTCATTTTCGTTGACGACGGAAGACGCGGACTTTCTGAAATACAGCCAACCAACACATTTTCCAACGTACTCCCATCCGAAGTCTTTAATCATCTGCATGTAATCTTCGTTTTCTTTATTATTCTTGTAATCAAGCCGATAAATCACATCCTCCGGCTCACATTTTTCAAAATGATAAAAGCAAGGCGGAACCATCTTGCTGAGTCTCCACCCCTTCTTATGCTCTTCTCTCAACCAAATTTCTTCCTCATTAAAATCGGCTATTGTGTAAAAACGAATTTTCAATTTCGTATCGCTCATATTATATCTTCTCCTGACTGTTTCTGTATAAACGTTCAATTCTCTTGATTTCAATATCAAGCACTTCCCGTCCAAGCGAAGTGATCGTATACAGCTTTCGCTTATCTTCCTCTCTCACAAGACGAATCAATCCGTCTTTTTCCATTTTTGATAATGTCCCATACATAGTTCCCGGACTGATTGTAACTGCACCTTCTGTCATTTGCCTAACCTGCTGCCCGATCCCATAGCCGTGCTGAGGACGCTGAAGACAGAAGAGAATATAAAATCCGGTTTCCGTCATCGGAACATAAATCCGTCTGATTTTATCGTCCATATATACTCCTGTATCTCATTCCAATATATCGAACCTCGATATAAGTATATCGCAGTTCGATATAGTTGTCAATGTCCTGTTTCACAGTATTTGACAATTTACATGAATCCAGAACCGTTTCTGATGCAATCCTTAAAATATCATTCGTTTCGTGCAATCGGAATTTTTCGAGATAATTTTTTCAAACCGTCTCATTGCATGGAATATTATACTTCCTTATAATTAGAGCAGGAGGTGTTAAGATATGGCGAATGAAGATAAAAAAGATTTTAATGCAATGTTACACGACAGTAAAGATATGCCAAAATTTCAGACGATTACCGACCAGAAAAGTATTAAAAAATACGGCGGAAATAAAATGTACTTTGCCCCACCAATCGACTATGATAAGGTAATGAAACAAATTCCTTGTGGTAAAGTAATTACCATCGGAAAAATTCGAGAATATTTTGCAAAACTGAATGGAGCGGATTTTACAGAGCCTATCACAGCCGGAATTTTTGTATCTATTGCAGCATGGGCGAGTTATCAGCGTTCCGAAGATGAAACTCCGTATTGGAGAACCTTAAAAGCGAACGGAGAACTAAACGCAAAGTATCCCGGCGGTATAGAAGCGCAAAAAGAAAAGCTGGAAGCAGAAGGTCACACAATTATTCAAAAAGGACGCAAGAATATAAAATACTATGTCAAAGACTATGAAAGTGTACTTTTTGATTTGAGGTAGGCAAATTCCAGTTTACCGAATTAAAAATCAAACCATTGGTAAGGAGAGTGTTTTAAATTATATATAAGGTACCTTGACATTTTTATATCTGCGAAGTAAAATATCAAGGTACCGAAATATAAAAAAGGGGAAATTAGGCTATGAAAGATCATAAGAAAAAGAACGAACACATCGCAAGATGTGAAGTACATGATAATTCTGCAAATATAAATGATAAGCTCATTATTCATTTACGGGATTTAAGCCATACAATGCGTTCTCTGTATGAGGGTAAAGGCAGCCAAAAACGCATTCTAATTATCCTTGACGAACTTGGCGGCAAAGCTACCCAGCGTGAACTTACAAAACGTCTGGGAATACAGCCGGGGTCTGTCAGCGAAGTGCTTACCAAGTTGGAAAGCGCAAACTATATCAAGCGCACTCCAAATAAAACGGATCGCAGAACAATAGATGTTGCACTTACGGAAGAAGGAAAAACTTTGGCGGCTAAAACCAGAGAGCAGCGAATCCACCGCCATGAGCAAATGTTTTCCTGCCTGCTCGAGGATGAAAAAAATCTACTACTCTCTCTGCTTGAAAAAATAAATGCAGACTGGGAAGAACATTATCAGGATATGGCGAATAAATGATGTGGAAGTATATCAGACAATATCTCTTCTTTGCAATTCTTGCTGCTCTTTTTATGATTGGAGAGGTATCCATGGATTTAATCCAGCCAGGAATTATGAGTCAAATCGTAGATAACGGCGTTCTGGGATTAAATAATGACGGTGTTGGAAATCTGGAACTGATTTGGCAACTAGGTATTCAAATGATAGGACTTGTCCTGTTTGGCGGTCTATGTGGTGCACTCAATAACGTGTTTGTGCATATGTCGGGACAAAATATCGGAAATGAAATCCGTAAGGACTGTTTTCGCCAAATTATGACGTTTTCCTTCCCGCAACTCGACCGATTCGGTACGGGTTCTTTGGTAACAAGAGTAACCAACGATATTACACAGGTACAAACTCTTGTCTCCCAGTTTGTGCGCGGAATGATTCGCACCTCCCTACTCATGTTCGGCAGTATGTACTGTATGTTTCGGCTAAACCGGAATTTTGGTTTCATCGTACTATGCGCCTTTCCGCTGCTGGTCGGTTGTCTTGTTCTCTGTATGTCAAAAGCCAACCCGCTGTTCTCCAAATTACAGGCACAGTTGGATACCATCAACGATATCATGCAGGAGGACGTATCCAGCATTCGTATGATAAAAGCCTGTGTTCGGGAAATTTATGAAAAAGTGCGGTTTGGAAAAGCAAACAACGAACTAATCAAAACACAGCTTCGAGTACTCATAATTTTTGCTTTTATGAATCCTGTTATTAACGCGCTAATGTATATTGTAGTTGCTATCATTTTACTGGTCGGTTCCTTTGAAGTAGGAAACAATGGAGCAACACCCGGCAACATTATGGCGGCGATCACATATACGACACAGCTTCTTAACGGAATTCTCATGTTGGTTTTGCTGTTCCAGAATATTTCCAGAGGCCTGGCTTCATGGAAGCGGATTAAGGAGGTTCTATACAGTCAACCGGAGCTAAGAGATGGTACCTTTTCCGGCACAACGGTGCAGCAGGGAGAAATTGAATTCCGTAATGTTTCCTTTACCTATCCTGGCAGCAGTCAAATGGTGCTCGACCATATCAATTTGACGATACATCAGGGCGAAACGATTGCAATTATGGGTGCGACCGGATGCGGAAAAACAACGCTTGTTAACTTGATTCCCCGCTTTTATGATGTCACAGAAGGTGCTGTACTGGTGGATGGAATTGATGTACGGGAATACCGGCAAAAGGCGTTAAGGGAAAAGGTTGCAGTTGTGCTGCAAAAGAGCGAACTATTCAGTACAACAATTTGTGAAAATATTGCATGGGGCGCACAGGATGCAGCAATGGAGAAAATCAAGGATGCGGCAATTACAGCACAGGCAGACGATTTCATTACTTCCACGCCGGATTGTTACAATACTATGGTAGCCGAACGCGGGATGAGCCTTTCAGGGGGACAGAAACAACGCATTTCCATTGCTCGAGCGGTATTAAAACCTGCAGAAATTTTGATTTTTGATGATTGCACTAGTGCGCTTGACTTGAAAACCGAGGCAGACCTATACGCAGCTCTTAGAAAGACAAATCCTAAAAGCTCAAAAATTATGATTGCACAGAGGATTGCTTCTGTGCGCAGAGCGGATAGAATCGTTGTTCTGAAAAATGGAAAGATTGTAGCCTGCGGTCCTCATAAGGAATTGATAAAATCCTGTGCAATATATCAGGACATTTATCATTCTCAAATTGGAGAGGAGGATGAAAAGCATGAATACACATAAAGAACAGAAATTGCATGAACGGAATATCCCTGGTATGAACCGTCATGAGCGTTTTGGAGAGGTACAACATGCCGAAAATATGGGCAAAGCCTTAAAACGAATGATTACTTATTTTGCACAGGAGAAAGCAATGGTAATTTGTATGCTTTCTGTTGTGATTGTTGGGACTTTATTTGGCGTTTACGCGCCAAGCCTGCAAAGTAATGCCATTGATATCATCGCAGGGACAAAAGCGGGCAGCCTTCTAAAAACTCTGCGATTCATGCTTGCCTCCTATCTGCTTTATAGCGGAAGCCAACTACTTCAAGGATCGATCAGCGCAAACCTGAGTCAACGTATTGTAAAGCGGATGCGGGAAGAGTTGTTTGGAAAAATCGTGGATTTACCAGTTCGTTATTTGGATACCCATTCTCATGGAGATGTCATGAGCCGGATGACCAATGACATTGAAAATATCTCTACAACTGTTTCACAGTCCCTGCCGTCTTTATTTTCCGGCATTCTGACCATCATTGGCACTATGGCAATCATGTTGTGGTACTGCTGGCAGCTTGCCCTTCTTAGCTGCACCACGGTCATTTTGACCCTATTTGCGACAAAGATACTCTCGGGAAAAGTCCGTAAGTTTTCACGGAGACGACAAAGGCTGTTAGGACAACTCAATGGTACTGTGGAAGAAATGATATCGGGTTATCGCACTGTAGTTGCGTATAACCATCAGGACATCACCATCGAGGACTTTTGCCAAACGGCTGATTCCCTGACAAATGCGGGAATCAAAACAGATATATTCAGCGGAGTTATGGGACCGATTATGAACTGTATCGGCAATATTGGATTCGTTATTATCGCGGCCTTTGGCGGATATTTTTCTATTCATGGGATGATTTCTGTGGGGGTAATCTCCGCATTTATCGTCTATGCCAAACAATTTAGCCGTCCCATCAATGAAATTGCGCAAATTTACGGTCAGCTTCAAACAGCGATTGCCGGCGCGGAGCGTGTCTTTCTTGTGCTGGACGAAGAAAACGAAGATAAAACTGGCAAGGAATTTGCACATGAAAAAAATATTACAGTTAAATTTCAAAATGTATGTTTCTCTTATAAGCCGGGAAATCCTGTCATTCATGACTTTACGTTGACGGTACCATCCGGGAAAAAAGTCGCGCTTGTTGGCGCGACAGGCAGCGGCAAGACGACAATTGTCAATCTTTTGATGCGATTTTATGATATTGATAGCGGTAAAATTTTCATAAACGATCAGGACATCATGGATATTTCACGGGACAATCTTCGGAAGAATGTTGCAATCGTTTTGCAAGATACCATACTTTTTTCGGATACCGTTCGGAACAACCTGAAATATGGCAACGAGAATGCTTCCGATACACAGATTCAAAAAGCGGTGGAAATGAGCCAATGTGCGGATATGCTGAAAAAACTCCCACATGAATATGATACCCTTTTAACCGGCTCCGGCGAAAATATCAGTCAGGGACAACGACAATTGCTTGCCATTGCTCGCGCCTTCGTAGCTAATCCGAAAATTTTAATTTTAGATGAAGCCACTTCTAATGTGGATACCCGTACTGAAAAAGCAATTCAGGATGCGATGCAGCTCATCATGAAAAACCGAACAAGTATTGTTATTGCACACCGACTGTCTACGATTCGGGATTCTGACCTCATTGTTGTTATGGATCGTGGAAAAATTGTGGAAAGCGGCAGCCATGACGAATTGCTTGATCAGAAAGGAAAATATTATGATCTGTATATGACGCAATATGCAGGCTTTGCCACGTAATACTATTTTGTTTTTTGACTATAATCAGGGACCCATCAAACGGGTGGTTTGCGCTGAGGCTATAAGCCTCCGTTACCTGCCACCCTTAAAAGGACCCTCATATTTTTTAACACTCAGCTTATCTATTGCTATATCTGATCCTTTATCTGTCTGAAAAACAGCAGGGTCGTTGGCAAACGATTCTTTCAGTACACTGCTATTGATGAATTTCTCCCTCTTTCCATGTCCTACCAGAACACATTTCTTCGATCCACTCTCTTTTTTGTATCGCAGCGAGCCATTCTTTTGGCATGCTTTCATATCCATAATACAAACCAGCCAGACCGCCTGCTATAGCCGCAACTGTATCCGTATCATCTCCTAGATTCACTGCTTTGAGCAAACAACTTTCAAAAGTGTCTGTTGTAATCAAACACCATATAACAGCCTCAATCGTGTCCAATACATAACCACTGCTCCGAATCTCTGTTTCTTGTACATTTTTAAATTTATCTAGATGAAACAATCTTTTGAAATGACGCATTTCTGTTAGATGAACAAAATTTTGTCTGTAAAAATGAAATCCTTCATCTAATCCTTGCTGTAGACATTTCTTAATATCCATATTTTCACAAAGTTTCCTATCGGCTTCTTTCTCTTTCACAATCGCCTTCGCCATAAAATAATACAAACCACTAGCCATGTGGCTACGCAAATGATTGTGGGTAAGGCTTGTAACGTTATGAATATCCCGGATTGCTTCATCATCTAAAACGCCGAGCTGATTCTGGAGATTGATATAATACAAGCATACGGGAAGAATTCGCATTAATGCACCATTGCCATTTGCATATTCTCCGGTTCGGCCACATGTCTGAACATTTTTATTTTTAGCATAATGATGGATAGCCATACTACAAGTATTTCCCTCGTCAAAAGCTTCTCCAAAAGGTGTATAATCTCCATGGAACTCCCAATCCATAAATCTCTGCATGATATCTTCTAGAACGATATTATCTTTTTCATTTATACTGGCAAGTGTTGCAAGTGCCATACTGCCGTCATCTGTCCATGTTCCTACCGGCATATTGTATGTTCCGTATCCTTCCATACCAGTTACGAGACCACGGTTCCAAATCCGTTCCCTACTTAAAAACTGAACCGGACATCCCAATGCATCTCCTACTACTAAACCCATCATGCCGTCTAATATATAATTTCTATTACTCATCAATATACTCCCTCTTTCCAATATATACTATTTACTATTTTTTCTGTGACGTTTCCTGTAATCTTCATTGATTTCTTCAGCCCAATCTTCACATTGAGCAAAAGCCATAGCTGCCGTTGTAGCTGAACAACTTCTGACTCTTGAAACAGTTTTTGAAAGAACCTCATAATTTAATTGTGTTCCCCGACTGTCACATTCATAGTTAACTGCTCTGTTTGCCTGGATACCAAAGCTTCCTGCCACTTTAATCGCATCAATATTCGCACCTAAAAATAAAAATTCCCATCCATATCGTTTTTTCTGCCTTTCAATCATTGATTTCACTTTCTGATATGTGTATCTATGGCTGGCATTTTCCATACCATCCGTCATAATGATGAAAATAGTTTTCTCTGGCCGATCCTTTCCTCTTATATACTTGTGTACATTTCCAATATGATGAATAGCACCTCCAATTGCATCCAAAAGAGCTGTACAACCATACACGCAATACTGAGCATCATTCATTGGTTGAATTTCCTCTAAAGGAATCCGATCATATAAAACTTCTGTATTATGATTAAATAACACTGTTGAAACCAAAACCTCTCCCTTTTCTTTTTTCTGCTTGTTAACTAAAGAATTAAACCCGCCAATTGTATCTTTCTCGAGTCCACTCATGGATCCACTTCTATCCAAAATAAAGATTAATTCTGTTAAATTTTTTCTCATAGCGTATACCTCCATTAATATTTGTTTTTGTTTTCAATAATAGAATACACAATGAGAAACAAAAAAAGGTCACCTCACAGGCGACCTTGAAAATTTTTAATAATTGCATAGTGTTTCGAGACCTAAATTATATAACATAATCTCGATTTCATAAATATTATATTTTTTTGTTTCTATAAAATATTGAATTGCCTTGTCAAAATGACTGCTTGGAGAAAAAGCATATCCAGCTCTTGAAAGCAAATCCTTCGCTTCATCTAGATTTAGTTCCAATGCAAGGGCAAAAGCCATGGCTGTCTTTTTCTTTGGCTGATAATTTACTGAGTTTTTTATTTTACTGAATAACTTCTTATCCTGATTAGCCTTTTTATATGCCTCTGCATTTGTCATTCCTTTTTCGACAATCAAACGCAATAACATTTGTTGAAATGTTTCATCCGATTGTTCCATCAAATCTTTCAGGCTATGATCTGCCGAGGTTTTTGTCTCCTCTGCTTTGTACTGGGGAACAACTCTCCTGCTTCTTTGTGATACTTCCCCTGCGAAATCATCCGAATATTCTTCACGACGCTTAATCGCTACATACTCTTCATCTATATAAGATTCTATTTTTTCAAAAAGCTTTTCTGATAATCTTGTCTCCTTTGGACCAAAGACCACCAGATAGATCATCATATCCTCTTTTATCAGAAATTTACTCACAACCGAGATAACAATCTGCAAAGCCAAATCCTTGGGGAACCCATACACTCCGGTTGAAATTAACGGAAATGCAATACTTTTGCATCCATTTTCTTTTGCAAATCTCAAACTATTTTCATAACAAGAACACAAAATTCCCTCTTCTCCATGATTGCCACCTCTCCATCTTGGACCTACGGTGTGAATGACATATTTTGCTTTAAGGTTAAATGCAGGAGTAATCGCAGCCTGTCCTCTAGCAATTTTTCCAATCTTTTTTCGTTCGGCTAAAAGTAACTTTTTACCCGCAGCTTTATAGACTGCACTGTCAGTTCCGCCGCCAATGATTGGTCTTGGATTGGCAGTATTTACAATGGCATCCACTTGCATCTTCGTTATATCATTTCTAACTATTTTAAATGGCATCTGTCATTCACATCCTTTTATCTGCAACTTCATGTTGTACATTTAATCATTTTTAGAACACTTTTCCGCATCAATTGCCAATACAAACATCAATACAGTTAAAGCATCAGCAGGATTTTTCACATCAATTACGTATGTATCTGTCAAGTGAAACAAGTCTTTCGATATTGTCGCTATCATGCTACCTGTTTTCGAAGTAATATTGTAATCCCATTCCCAGAAATTACCGTTGATATGCCATCCATTATAGTCAATATCATATTTCGGCTTAAAAAGACTCAATTTTTTACTAATACATCCAAGGTATTGCTTTCCTAAATAAACTTCAAATTTAGGAAGATACGTAAGGACTCGTTCCTTAACAGTTCCTAATTCGCACCCTTTTGCATTATAAATCTTTAAACAATGTCCCCATGATAATTTGCCTTTCACGACATAAACGGTATTCTTTTGTTCATCATAAATATCATAACTGTCAAACCACGAAAAGAACCGCTGTTTAAATAA
>JAUNOI010000036.1 GCA_030531165.1 Lachnospiraceae bacterium | reverse complement strand
TTCATCTAGTGAAATAAGTCCCTCGAATATGCTTTTAAAATTACCCTCGCAACTCTAATATCAATGTTCATAGATGTGATCATTTTGTTCTTTGCAGCTATGTAAAGATTCTCGCCTTTTTCCGGTTCCTCCGCAATGCAGACGACTTCCGGAATGTTACGAATCTGTTCTAACGATAAACCGATCAGCTGGCGATTCCATCTGCAGTCAACGATATTGCCATCTTTATCAAAATAATTATAACAAAAATCTCCCATGATCGTTTCTTCATTTTCAAAATAGTCTTCTTTTTTGTCCATAAGATACGTCTGTATCATCTTCTCTTTTTGGAATTCCTTTCCGATCCCGACAACAGCCATATCTGCTTTCGCAGACTGTTGCAATATATCTTTAATAAAAGACTGTTCTAATAAAATTTCTTTTGCTTCTATAGAATCAACAATGATCGGCGCATGAATCTGTTTATATCTGCCGCCGCATTTTTGAGCCATCTGGGCACAGATCATATTCGAATCAATGTCCCATTGAATCTCTCCGACACCTCCGGAAACAGGCAGGAATGTTACATTCGAAAAGCTTGTGGTAGATACGAAATATTTTGCAATTTCTCTTGTTGTCCGTCCTGCTGAAATAATGACGTTTCTGCAATGGGGAAGTTTCGATGCCAGATAAATGCCGGCTTCCACAGATACATTGTTTTTCTGCGGGCTTTCCGAATTATCGACAATACGAACATATTTTAATTTTAATACCTTTTGCAGTTTATCCTCAATTTCTTTAAAAGGATGAGTTGGCTCAGAATGAATAACAATCTCCACGATTCCGCTCTTCTTTGCTTTGATCAATAATTTTGACACGAGCGAACGACTCATATTCAGTCTTTGAGAAATACGCTGCTGTGTCAGATTCTCCTCATAATACATCTGTGCAACTTTAATTAAAATATCATTATCCGGTGCCTGATTCATCATTATCCCCTTTCTGTATAAAATAGAATTCCACCTGTGAAATTCTGCTCCTTCGGCGATTTCATTTATAAACATTTGACACATTTATTGTATTTTATTTTCATTTTTTTTTCAATATCATCTTAATTTTTGCAAAAAAAACGGCATGTTTAGATCATTTGACACGAAATAAAAATAAATGTTAAAAAAAACCGTGGTTATTGTTCCAATGCAATAAAATCTATTGATAGTTTTTTTTTGATTATATATTATAAATATATCAAACAAATCCGGATTTTTTTGTTACATTTTAACAGCGCAATTTTTTTTAAAGAGGTGAAACTTCCATGATAACCAAAGTATTGATTCTTGTATTCTTTGTCTATGTTTTGCAAAGTACATTAGCCTATATGCAGATCAAACGTTCCTACAACGTGATCAATGATGTAAAGGCCCAGCATAAAGGATCAGGCTGCAGGATGGTGACAGGCACCGGAAGAACGAGATTTCTTCTGATTGCCAGAGGATATTTTATCATTCTTGTCGTGAATGATGATGATATCGTTGTTGATTATTACGGCATGGATGGCTATACGGTTTTTGCATCGCCGAAGAGAAAAGAGCAGTACATCGGCAGATCATTGGATGAATTAGAAGCTGGATTTAAGAAAAAAAATGAGAAGAGAGCGTTTGCAGCTGCACGCGAACAACTTCAAATTTTGCGCGAACAGTCAACTACTGACATAAATGAGTCAGTATAATCAACTCATCATTATGAAGGAGGATTTATATGAATTTTTTAGTTGGTCTTGCTAACGGTTTTACTGGAATTGTTAGTGCCGGTGGTGAAAACCTTGTTGGCTTAATTACAGGTATTTTACCAAACGTACTTATCTTATTGACGATGATCAATGCACTGATCGCATTAATCGGCGAAGATCGAGTAAATGCTGCTGCACAGAAATTAACCCGTTTCCGTATTGCCAGATACACAATTATCCCGGTTGTTGCTTTATTCTTCTTTACAAACCCTATGTGTTATACAATGGGACGTTTTGTTGAAGAAGATTTAAAACCAGCTACCATTGACGCTATCTTTACTATGGCGCATCCGATCACAGGTCTTTTCCCTCATGGTAATCCAGGCGAATTATTTGTTTGGATGGGAATTGCAACAGGCTATACAACATTAGGTATTTCTACAACGCCTTTAGCTATCCGCTACTTAATTGTAGGTATTATCTGCTGTTTTGTACGTGGTTGTGTAACTGAAATAGTCACTAACGTTATGTTGGGCAGAGAAAAGAAAGCTAAGTAAGGAGGAATACATATGAAACCAGTTGTAAAAGTTGTTCATGGCCCTAATGGTTGGGGTGGTCCATTTACTCTTACAGAAACAGAAACTCAGACGGTTGTAGCATCTATTACTGGCGGCGGCATCCATCCAATCGCAGAAAGAATTGCGGAATTACTTGGTGTGCCGGCAGTCGATGGATTTAAAAACAAAGTTGAGCCGGAGAACATGATCGTAGCAGTCGTTGACTGTGGCGGAACAGCTCGTTGTGGTGTATACCCAAAATATGGTGTAAAAACAATTGATGTTATTCCGATCGGTCCTTCTGGTCCATTAGCAAAATTCATCCATGAAGATAATTTCTGCTCAGGCGTTCTTGTAGAAGAAATTCAGTTAGTCGAAGGCGATGAAGCTCTGCAGGCTTCTGTCGAAGCTGATGTTGAAGCTGCTGTATTAGCTTCTGAACCATCTGCATCTGCAAAATTTGCTGCTGAAGGTTCAAAAGTTGCAAAAGACGCTGCTGAGGAAGAAGAAAAACAAGGTGGTTTTGTTGGCATGATCGCAGGCATGGGTAAAGCTGTTGGTGGAGTTGTCAATACATTTTATCAGGCTGCGCGTGATTCCTTAGACATCATCATCCGTAACATCATTCCTTTCATGATGTTTATCAGTGTAATCGTTGGTATTATTAACTATACAGGCATCGGTAATATCTTAGCTAATGTTATCAAACCATTAGCAGGAAGCTTACCTGGATTATTGATTCTTTCTATCATCTGTAGTTTGCCATTCTTATCACCGGTTCTTGGCCCTGGAGCAGTTATTGCCCAGATTATCGGTGTACTGCTTGGAAACGAAATTGGTAAAGGAACAATTCCTACACAGTATGCATTACCTGCCTTGTTCGCAATCAATGCTCAGGTTGGATGTGACTTCCTCCCGGTAGCATTGACACTTGCAGAAGCTGAAGATGCAACAACAAATATCGGTGTTCCGGCTATTCTGTTCTCTCGATTGATTACCGGACCGATCACCGTTGTCATTGCATTCTTATTCAGTTTCGGAATGTAAAATCATTTAATATCCACTTTCAAAAATAAAATAACTTGTTTCTTCGAAAGCTGCCGTTTCCGGCAGCTTTCGTTTTTTACGCGAAAGCACAAGGCAAGCGGAAATGCTCATATTTCCATTTGCCGCCGCACGCGAACCGGATGAAACTCGCAGAGCGTGTTTCATCCGGTTACGCGAAAGCACAAGGCATCTTATGGGTTTTATTCGGTTGCATTCTCTGCTTGACACTTCTACCCTTTACCGTTATAGTCAAACCATAGTTATTTACTATGATACTAAATATATAATGAAAAGGAACTGCTTTATGCCAATTGTTACAGTTATTTATCAGAAAAAACAATTTCATATAGAAATTCAGAAACAGACGAACTTACTTAATCTGTTATTGCAGAGTCAGATTCCGATCCAGGCCCCGTGCGGCGGACACGGTGGGTGTGGAAAATGCAAAGTTTTGTTAAGAGATCGGGAAAAAGAATCTGAAGTTTTAGCATGCCGGACTTTTGTCGATCATAATTGTATCGTGGAAATTCCTCCTTCATCACTTCTTCTTTCCTCAATATCAGAAGATTATGAAACATCGCATGCGTCTGATTTCTCCAATCAGACACATCGCTATGGAGCTGCCGTAGATCTTGGGTCAACCACAGTCGTTGTATCTTTAATCTCTTTGGATTCGGAAATGGTGATTGGTACAAAAAAGGAATGGAATGTCCAGATTTCTTATGGGTCAGATGTAATTTCCAGATTAAAATATATTCAGGATCATGCAGACGGACTTTTCCATTTATCAAATCTGATACAGGAACAGATTTTACGCATGATAAATGAAATATGTGAAAAAACGGATATTTCTTTTAAAAATATAGAAAAAATGGTCCTTTCGGGAAACACGATCATGCAGCATATCTTTGCCGGCATTGATCCATCTCCAATTGCAACAGCACCATATATTCCAAAAACTTTTTTTTGCGAAGATAAATTTTACCAACTTGGTCTATTTCCTAATATGAAAATACGCTTTCTGCCCTGCATCTCCGGTTTCGTCGGAGGCGATGTCACATCAGGACTGCTTGCCTCTGAACTATATAAAAAAGATGGAACCTATTTATTTTTAGACGTTGGAACGAATGGAGAAATGGCAATCGGAGGTAAAAACGGCTTTCTTACTTGTTCTGTTGCATCAGGTCCTGCATTTGAAGGAGCAGAAATCACCTGCGGCATGACAAGCAGTCCCGGTGCAATCAATCATATAGAATGGAAAGAAAATCAATGTAAATTTCACCTGCACACAATCGATGACGCGATTCCGATCGGCATCTGTGGTTCTGGTCTCATCGACCTGCTCGCCATTTTGCTTGATATTGGTCTTTTAGATGAAACCGGGCGACTCTTATCTGAAAAAGAGGCGAAAGCAAAGCTTTCCAGAATTACGCTAGCAAGGTTAAAACATTCCCTGGGCTATCACTTTCTGGAGGATGATACGAATGGAAATGGCATTTTTTATCTGAAACGCAGTCCGAATATCTTTTTAACGCTTTCCGACGTCAGAAAAATCCAGCTTGCAAAGGCGGCAATTGCTGCCGGAATTCGAATCCTATTAAAGGCATCGGGGAAACACTTAAGTGAAATCGATGGATTGTATATTGCAGGCGGTTTTGGAAAAAGTTTGAATGCGGAAAATGCAACAAAAATCGGAATGATTCCATCTGAACTGACAGATCGGATTACCTGCATCGGCAACAGTTCACTGGCTGGCGCAGCAAAATTACTTTTCGATGAAGAACTGCCTCAAACGGCGATGGAAATTGTAAGAAATTGCGAGTATATTGAGCTGTCCGGGAATCCGGCGTTTAGTGATGAATTCATTAAGCAGATGAATTTGTGATCTATCGAAAACTTCTTCTCATGGAACTGGTGCAACAGAATAACGGAACAACATAGGCAGTCTGGATTTTACCCATGGTTCGAGCCTAAACCGCTTCGCTTGACGGCTCGGAACATGAAAGCATACGGAACACCTCTCTTTTCCCATAACATGCGGATAGGCAAGCGAGCTTTCCTTCCGCATGATTTATGGGAAACAGTCATCTAACGATGCCTGTGGTGTTCCTGTCTGCAGAATCCAGACAGCAAGTTGTTCCAGCATTCTGCGCAATGTTCCATTCGAAGAAGTTTTCTACTGTCAGGTACCAGCCTTTCGTCTTTGGCTATGAACTGCAGCTTGGTCACTAATAGCAAGAAAATTTCTTTGAATGCGGCATTGTGCAGAGTATTTGTACAACTTGCAGTTCGAAGCCTACATATAGGAGCACAGGCAGACGGCTTTTGCCGGATGCTTTCCATGAATACAGGCACAAAGGAAGCTTGCTTGCATTTGTGCCTGTTCATGGGAAAGTTATGTGCTCCGTCTGTTGCAAAAGTCCGCCCAACCGTTCAAACGAAGTGCGTTTTGGGCGGACTCTTTGTAGAATACGAACTGCTTATGTTGTACTTATGCTCTGTTACACCAGTCGCATAAAAAGAAAGTTTCCTTGCTCTATAAATCATGATACATTATTTTTTAATGTGATTTCTCGAAAACCAGAAGATGAATCCGAGGAATAAAAATGCAATACACATCCAAAATGCCAGTACTTTTGTGCCCATTCCTGCAAACATATCATAATAACCCTTCAGGTATACAATTACAATAATCATCGGAAGGAAATAAGTCATATAAGTTCTGACCACCTTTGGAAAGTTCATTCCCTCTCCGGTGTTACACTCTTTTAAGAAGCTGTCAAATCCCCAGCCACTCTTTTCTGTACAGAACATAACAAATACGAGGCTTCCAAGTGGAAGTAAGTTATACGATACTAAGAAATCTTCCAGATCCATAACACTTGTTCCGTCTCCAAGCGGAGAAAATCCGCTCAAAATATTAAATCCCAAAATTGCCGGCAACGCCAATACGATCAATGCAGCAATATTGATTTTTACTGATTTGGTACGGCTCCATCCGGTCAGTTCCATATTGGCAGCGATAATTGCTTCAAATACTGCAATAATCGTCGACATTGCTGCAAACGTCATGAAAATAAAAAACAATGTTCCCCAGATTCTTCCTGCAGCCATATGATTGAAGACATTTGGAAGCGTAATGAATAATAGGGAAGGTCCTGCATCCGGCTTTACGTTATAAGCAAAGCATGCCGGAATAATAATCAGGCCCGCAACTAATGCAACAAACGTATCAACGAGCACGATGCTGATCGCCTCTCCGGTTAATTTACGCTCTTTGCTCAAATAACTTCCAAAAATGCTCATTGCCCCGATACCGACGCTGAGTGTAAAAAATGCATGTGTCATTGCCGCAAAAACAACTGTCCCAAGTCCATTTTGACGAATACTGTCAAGATTTGGTATCAAATAAAACCGCAAACCTGCGGATGCATTGTTCAGGCGGATAGAATTCATTGCAAGGACGATCATCATGATTAAAAGCAATGACATCATTATTTTTGTAATCTTTTCCACACCATTTTGCAGGCCAAGCGCAACACATCCAAATGCGAACAGGGTTACGATAACCATCCAAAAGATCATTGTTCCCGGTGACATCAGCATATTACTGAATATAGAGATAACTTCTACGGTTTTCAGTCCGGTCAGCTTTCCGGATGCCATATTATAAGCGTAGTACATCATCCAGCCGCCGACCATCGTATAAAACATCATCAACAGATAGCATCCGACAATGCCGATCCATTTAAAATGATGCCATTTCTGTCCTCTTGGTTCCAAAATATCAAATGATTTTGCGATACTTGTCTTACTGCCTCTGCCGATTGCAAATTCACATATAATAATCGGCAGACCTAAAATCGCAAGGAATACCATATAAATTAAAATAAATGCAGCCCCTCCATATTGTCCGCAGATATACGGAAATTTCCAGACATTCCCAAGTCCGATCGCACATCCCGCCGAAACCAGAATAAATCCGAGTCTCGATCCAAAATTCTCTCTTTCTTTCATATATTTTTCCTCATTCACATAATTAAATTTTTTATTTCATAAAAAGCAGGTAATTTCCAACGTCTAATTGGAAATCACCTGCTTTATTTTACGCGAAGGCACAAGGCAAGCGGAAACGACCCAGGTCGCCTTCTCTTACCACGAGTGGTAATTCACCTTGTGCTCGCATTTCCATTTGCCGCCGCACGCGAACCGATGAAACTCGCAGAGCGTGTTTCATCCGGTTTACTACTTTTTATATTTTGATTCCCTGGCTTTATTCATATAAAGGGTATTTTTCCGTCAATCCTTTTACTAATGTTTTGGCTGTTTCGGTATCTTCATCTAAAATAGCAGCTTTGATCGCATCCGCAATGACTTTCATATCGTCTTCTTTTAAACCGCGCGTTGTTACCGCAGGGGTTCCAAGACGAAGTCCGGACGTGACAAATGGTGATTTCGGATCATTTGGTACTGTATTCTTGTTACATGTAATATGAACAGAATCTAATAATTTCTCCATATCTTTACCAGTCTTGTCTAATTTACGCAAGTCAAGTAACATCAGGTGATTATCCGTACCGCCGGATACAATGTCGAACCCATTATCCTGCAATGCTTTTGCCAATGCAGCTGCATTTTTTACAACCTGTCTCTGATATTCTTTAAAATCATCGCTCAATGCCTCTTTAAAACATACTGCTTTTCCAGCGATCACATGCATCAAAGGACCGCCCTGAATTCCAGGGAAGATCGCTTTGTTAAAGTTATACTTTTTATTGACTTCTTCGCTGCACATGATCATACCGCCGCGAGGCCCGCGGAGTGTCTTATGTGTTGTCGTTGTCACAACATCTGCATAAGGAATCGGACTTTCATGAACGCCTGCTGCCACTAAACCTGCAATATGAGCCATGTCCACCATCAGAACTGCTCCAACTTTATCCGCAATTTCACGGAAGCGCTTAAAGTCAATTGCTCTTGCGTAAGCAGATGCGCCTGCAACGATCAATTTTGGTTTACATTCAACCGCAATTCTTTCTACTTCGTCATAATCGATGTAACCTTCGGAATTTACTCCATAAGGCACGACATTATAATTTTTACCGGACATGTTTACCGGACTTCCATGTGTCAAATGTCCGCCATGATCAAGGTTCATGCCCATAAATGTATCGCCAACATTCATAACAGCGAAAAAGACCGCCATATTAGCTTGAGCACCGGAATGAGGCTGAACATTGACATATTCACATCCGAATAACTCTTTGGCACGTTCTCTTGCCAGATTTTCAACAACATCGACATGTTCGCATCCACCGTAATAGCGTTTACCCGGATATCCTTCTGCATATTTATTTGTCAGATGGCTTCCCATTGCCTGCATAACTGCTTCCGAAACTAAATTTTCAGATGCAATTAATTCTAAATTATCGCGCTGTCTTCCAAGCTCTGCCTCCATAGCTGCCATAACTTCAGGATCCTGAGCAGCCACTTTATCAAAATTTAACATATTTGTCCTCCTCATAAGTTCTCTATTCAATACCTGAGAATTTTTCTTTTAATGCTTTTATCGCACGGTCAACTTTATTTCTGCGGATAGAAACTGTGATCTTAATTTCGGATGTATAGATCATCTCAATATTGATGCCGCAGCTGTATAATGTCTCGAACATCATCGATGCAGCTCCCGGATTTGACATCATACCGGCACCTTTGATCGATACGATTCCCATATCCTTATCCACCTTGATTTCTTTATAATCATCTTTTGAAAACGTCTTTTCCAATACACTGACAATCTCATCGGCATCTTCTTCTAACACAACAAAGGAAATATCTTTTGTATTATTGCCTCCGATAGACTGTAAGATCAGCTCAACATTTAATCCTTCTGCTGCGAGCGCTCCAAATAACTTTGCAGCCACTCCCGGTTCATCTTTTAATTTCATAACAGAAATCTGTGCTGTCTTTGCATTGGATTGAATTCCATTTACTAACATTTTTTCCATAGGATTATTCCTCCGTTTCTTCTTTTATCTGAATTTGTAATTCATCAAGCTGTAACCCATCAACTGGAGAAGGAGCCTCTGTCATCAGACAAGATGCATCCTTTACTTTTGGGAATGCGATCACATCGCGAATACTTTCCTCACCCGTAATCCACATAACGAGACGATCAAGTCCATATGCAAGTCCTGCATGAGGCGGAACACCATACTTAAATGCATCCAATAAAAATCCAAATCTTTCGTGCGCCTCTTCTTTTGTAAATCCAAGACATTCAAACATTTTTTCCTGAATGTCATTTTGGAAAATACGGACCGAACCTCCGCCTAATTCTGTACCATTCAATACGATATCATATGCTTTTGCACGTACTCTTCCCGGATCAGAATCAATGTACTGCAGATCTTCTTCCATCGGCATTGTGAATGGATGATGCATTGCCGTATAACGATCTTCCTCTTCGCTCCATTCCAACAGAGGAAATTCAGTTACCCATAAGAATTTGAACTGTCCTTCTGGAATCATGTTGTATTTCTTTGCAATTTCCAGACGGAGATTACCGAGTACACCCCATACGACTTTGTTCTGATCTGCGGCAAAAAGCAGCAAATCTCCTGCCTTGCCTCCCATCGCATCGATCAAGGACTGCATCTCCTCTTCTTTCATAAACTTTGCAAAAGAAGATTTTATGGAGCCATCTGACTTTAACTGAATATAAGCAAGTCCTTTCGCACCAAAATCTTTTGCAAACTTAACGAATGCATCGATCTTCTTTCTTCCCAAATCTCCCTGTCCGGAAGCATTGATACCCCGAACAGTACCGCCTGCTTCAATTGCGCTTTTAAATACAACAAATTCACAGTCTTTAACAACTTCGGTCACATCGATCAATTCCATGCCAAAACGCATATCCGGCTTATCGGAACCAAAACGATCCATCGCTTCCTGCCAAGTCATTCTCTGAATAGGAAGTTCAATCTCTACATCTAAGATTTCTTTAAAAATTTTTGCTAATAGCCTTTCATTGACATCGATTACATCATCAACATCCACAAACGACAATTCCATATCGATCTGCGTAAATTCCGGTTGTCTGTCCGCACGTAAATCTTCATCACGGAAGCACTTCGCAATCTGAAAATACCGATCATAGCCGGAACACATCAGCAGCTGCTTAAATAACTGCGGAGATTGCGGCAATGCATAAAAAGATCCCGGATGTACGCGGCTAGGCACGAGATAATCCCTTGCGCCTTCTGGCGTCGATTTGGTAAGCATCGGTGTCTCAATCTCCAAAAATCCTTCTTCACTTAAAAAATTACGTGTAATCATCGCAACTTTGCTTCTCGTGATCAGATTATTCTGAATATGTGGTCTTCTTAAATCCAAATAGCGGTATTTTAAACGCACTTCGTCTTTGACTGATACGTTGTCGTCAATCGGTATCGGCGGTGTCTCCGATTCTGATAAAATGCGAAGTTGTTCCGCTTTAATCTCAATGTCACCTGTCTTTAAGTTTTTATTCACAGCGCCGCTTCTTGCCTCAACTGTACCGACAACTGCAATTACAAATTCATTTCTTAATCTGCCGGCTTTTTCAAAGCCTTCTTCACCAATCGTCTCTCCATCAAAAATAATCTGGAGAAGCCCGGAACGGTCACGTAAATCGACAAAGATCAAACTTCCGAGATTACGTCTTTTCTGTACCCATCCCATCACGGTTACTTTCTCACCGATCAGCTGAGCGGAAACCTCCGTACAGCGATGAGAACGCTTCAGGCCTGTCATAGATTCTGCCATATGCTTTATCCTCCTGCTTCTATCATTCAGATACCATTCAGCGGTATCTTTCTTAGAATAAAGCGGATTCATCCGCTTCTTTCCTATACTAATGTAATCATACTCTTAACATTATAAACAAAGAACAACAAAAAGTATAGTCTGAATTTCTGTACATTTTTATTTTTTTATACTATAATTGGTTTGAAATTTAAAAATGGAGGTATGGCTATGACTCAGTTAAAAGAAATCAAACCGGAAGAATTAAAAAATAATCCGTTTCAGCTGATTGGAAAGGACTGGATGTTAGTAACGGCAAAAGACGGAGACAGAATTAACACAATGACAGCTTCATGGGGCGGCATGGGTGTAATGTGGCACAAAAATGTTGCAGTAACCGTTCTTCGCCCGCAAAGATGTACGAAAAAATTCGTCGATGCTTCAGATCGTTTCAGTTTATCATTTTATGATGAAAGCTTCCGTAAGGATATGACATATGTCGGCAGACATTCGGGCAACGATGATCCTGACAAAATCGACAAAACAGATTTTACACCTACGGAAATCGACGGTGTTCCATATTTTGAAGAAGCAAAGATGGTCTTAGTCTGCAAAAAACTTTATGTACAGGAAATGAACCCGGAAGGATTCATTGATACGACTCTGGATGCAGCAAATTATCCGAATAAAGATTATCACTTTATGTATGTCGCTGAAATCGAAAAGATGTATGTAGCAGAATAATATTCTGACTATATAAAATTTCAAATCAGGAGGACATAGACATGTACGAATATAAAGTTCTGACATTAAAGGTAAAGGAATGCGAAAATACCTTTAATACGCTGGCAAAAGAAGGATGGCGTCTGGTTGCAATGGTTCCGAATAATGCGATCGGATATGGGGTTGTGGCTACGCTTGAGAGAAAGATCCAGAAGTAAATTGTGATTTTTCAAAAACTTCTTCTCATGGGACTAGTGCGACAGAATATAAGAACAATGACCGCCGTCCGTCTATTGCCAAAATCCGCCCAACCGTTCAAACGCAGTGCGTTTTGGGCGGACTCTTCATAAAAGACGAACTGCTTATGTTGTACTTATGCTCTGTCACACCAGGCGCATGAAAAGAAGGTTTCTTGCTCTACAAATCACAATTTAATCAATTTCTAATCCCTGTACAAACGTTTCAATTAAATCATTTACAAGTTCAGGCTGATCAGTATTGGAATTATGTCCTGCGTCCCTTATCCATTGAAGAGGAATCCCGGAAGTTTTATGCCATGCTCTATTGTAACGCTTTGTAGAACCAGCCTGATCTTTTTCTCCGCAAATCAAAAGAGCAGGACACTCTATTTTGTAAGGAAGATCAGCTTCTATCGCCTCTGCCAGAATTTTGAATCCATTTCCAGCAATTTTTGCATATCGTTCCTGATCGCCATCGTAAGTCATCATAATATTGTGCATTAATTTTCTGCCATATGCAGAAACTGCACAGCCATTCACACCGGATTTCAGAAGTGCTTTCCAAGGATACAGGCGATAAATTGGTTCCATTCGTTTCAGCAGCCAGATTTCAGCAGCCGTCACATATCTTCTCTGTAATGGGGCGGAATCAATCGAAATAAAACCTTTCAGTTTCCCCGGAAATTGCTGCATAAATGATTGCCCAATATATCCACCCATCGACTGTCCGATGAGAATCGGATCTTGGATGGATTCTTTTTCAATGATTTCATTCAGCCATCTCGCCATATCCGAAAGGGTAAAATTAAACTGAAACGGCCATGAAGCGGCATGTCCAGGAGCATCCCATACGAAAATGGAATATTTCTCTTTAAAGTACTCGATTTGCCTGTCAAAAAGCCGGTGATCCGCAGTCAGTCCCGGCAAAAATACCAGACTATACCTACTATTGCTTTTTTGTTTTACCCAATAATGTATCTGTCCGGAAGGTGTAGAATAAATATTTTCCTGCATCAAACATCCTCCTCTTTTTTGTCTTATATAACGTTCTACAAATAAGAATTTACCTTTTTCTTAAGAGTATTTTCATCACACGGTCTCTATTATATCTTTGTATCATTACAAACATCAAATCAAATAGCGCAGCACACACAGATGTTATAAGAAATACATAAAATGCTCCAAACCTCGCAGAAGCGAAAAGGGGAAGGAAACTAAATACAATAATCGTTTCATGTACCAGCTCAGCCTGACACATAGCCTGTGCAATTTCATTCCATGAATAATATTTCGGCGAAAAATTTTCCGGGCTATAAGTAGGCAGCTTATTTTTCCATGTTTTGACTCTGCAAAACTTATATAGTTTTCTCTCCCATGAATGAAGCTGATACCATTTTTTCGTATAATCTGCTCTATTCTTCATTCGAATTTCATAAATCAGCCCAATCAGAAGCCTCATTCCAAAATGATAGGTTGTTGTAGCAAACGTAATCGATGCTGTCAAATATATGTCTCTATGAAAATGATAAAATAATATCATGGAAAAAATAGTTATGATACAACTAAAGATCGTTACTGTTTTTATTGCTTTGGACATACATGTACTCCTTGATACCATACCATCTTATATTCCATTTCCGAAGTATCCTCATCCATTTCCTCTGCCGCTATTTTAAAACCTGCATTTTGATAAAACAAAACCGCTTTTTTATTATTTTTATATACTTGCAGGCTTAATGTTTCGTTTTTCTGCTTAACAGTATGAAGCAAACTGGTTCCAATTCCTTTTGAACGGTCAGAGTTTCTTACAAATATTCCTGCAATATAATGATCGATCATTCCGATGAAGCCATTGATTTCTCCATCTATTTCTGATACGAAAACTTCTGCTTCCGGAATCATTTTTCTGACAGAGTCAAAATTTCTTTTCCAATAATCCGCTTCTATGAATGAATGAGCTTCTATGTTTGCGTTCATCCATATCGACATAACTTCATCTAAATCATTTTTTTCAAACTTTCTTATCATGGTGTCTCCTCAAATATAAAGTTGTGAAGCAAAAGACTGCTTATTAGTAAAAAAGAAAACTTCTTCTCTGTCATAGGTTACAAAGAAGAAGTTTTCTTTCAGCCTTTATTTAATAATAGATTCCTGACCAAGCTCAGCAAATGATTTTTTCATAGTTGCAATTGCTTCTTTGAGTTCGACCGTCACCTGCTCGCCGGAATACATATTCTTAATCGTCACTTTTTCTTCCTTAATTTCATCTTCGCCTAAGAACATCGCATATGGAATCGACAATTTGTTTGCATAAGAGATTTTCGCTTTGAATTTTTTCTTCTCCATATAAATCTGTGTGCGAATACCTTCTTCACGGAGTCTTGCAGAAATGCTAACTGCCGAAGACATATCATCGGTCATTGGAATGATCAAAACGTCTGCAGGCGCATTTAACTTTGTATTCAGATATTTGTATTCATTTAATACGTAGAAAAATCGAGTCAAACCGATGGACATTCCAACACCTGGAAGGCTTTTTTTCGTATAATATTCTGCGAGATTATCATATCTTCCGCCGCTGCATACGCTTCCAATCTCAGGATGGTCATTGACAAATGTTTCATAGACCGTTCCAGTATAATAATCCAAGCCACGGGCAATCGACAGATCAATGCGGTAATTATCGCTTGGAACTCCAAATTTTCCGATGTAATATACGACATCTTTCAATTCCTGATATCCAAGATCAAAGGTTGCACTTTTACCCGTATAAGTTTCCAACTTTGCAAGTATATTTTCATTCGTGTCTTTATAAGTCATTAATTCAATCAGTGTATTAGCAATATCTTCTGCCACACCGGATTCTATTAGTTCAGCCTTCGTCGCAGAAATACCGATTTTATCAATTTTATCAATGATACGCATAATATCCGTTGCATTTTCATCCAGACCGTTCATCTCAAATAAGCCGTTTAATACTTTGCGGTTATTCAGACGGATCGTAAAATCAGTAAGTCCGAGATCCGTAAAAATCGTATAGATAATGCTCGGAATCTCCGCATCATTTACAATGCTTAACGAGCCATCTCCGATAATGTCGATGTCTGCCTGATAAAATTCTCTGAAACGGCCTTTCTGCGCACGTTCTCCACGGTATACTTTGCCGATTGCATATCTCTTAAACGGAAAGGTGATCGCCGAATAATTTTTTGCAACATATTTTGCAAGCGGAACCGTCAGATCAAAACGCATTGCAATATCTTTATCTCCTTTATTGAAGCGGTAAACCTGCTTTTCTGTCTCCCCAGCTGACTTTGCAAGTAATATTTCGCTGTATTCTAATACAGGGGTGTCAATTGGAAAAAAACCGTACATCTGATATGTTTCTTCTAAAGTACGTTTAATTCTCTCAAATAAAACCTGTTCCTGCGGAGGTAATTCCATAAACCCCGATAATGTTCGAGGCGTAATAATATTTTTCTTGCTCATAAATATTCTCTCTTTCTATCTGTATTTATTTAATTCCAAAATCACGCAAAAGTTTTTGGAATTTTTCCCCAAAAACCAAATTCTGGAATGTAAGATAAACCCTCATATCAAAGTTTTTTACTTCACCAATCATAACATGATTGGCAGAATCTAAATCAAAATCATCCGTGGAACTGCCATTTGAAATTAATGCTCCAAAACAGTCACACACATGTAAAATACGTCCTTCAAGTGGAATATCAGTTCCCTTCAGATTATTAGGATATCCGGAACCATCGTAGTTTTCATGATGGGATAATACCGCCGAAAGAATTCTATCATTAAATCCCTGTTCTTTCAAGACAGCATATCCTGTTGACGGATGCATACGTATATAACGTGCCTCATCAATGGCGAGTATCTGATCATATTTTTGAAGCAGATACGAATAAATCTTTAATTTTCCAATATCATGAACCATTCCCGCTACCGCCATATCATGGCAAAATTCCTCATCCATTTGAAGCTCTTTGGATACGAGATACGCCAGATTGCTCACGATAACGCCGTGATCCAAAGCTTCATCTAACGTTGTCCAAACGGGTGTTTCAATATCATATTTATCATAAGACAACATTACAATACTTATCCTCCATCATATTCTGTTTCCGTCTGATCATCTCATCAATACGTTCAATGTATTGATCTACATTTTTGACATTTTCCGTCCGCTGGATTCTCGGCGTACGGTCGTTGAAGATATATTTTGAAGAAGCACCTGCACCGATTGCGATAATGTCCTGCTTCTCTTCCATAATTAATATATTATAGATACATTCCAATCGGGGTTTTGCATATCCAATATTCTCCAGATTACCCGGAATATTTTTTTGCCGATATAGGTAATACGGAGACAGACCGAGTTTTTCTGCATAAGCATCCACAAGCTCCAACATTTCGTTCGTTGCACCTTTAATCATAGAGCGGTATCTTTCCATCTGAATATTTAGATTCGCAGCACGTTTTACCGCCAGTGAGTGAACCGTCAGACTATCCGGTTTTAAGCGATAAATCTCTTCTAATGTGTGCTGCACATGACGGATATCTTCTCCTGGAAGTCCAACGATCATGTCCATATTGATATTTCTATGTCCCGTCTCGCGGGCAAGTTCAAATGCGCGGATCGTCTGCTCAACCGTATGCGCACGTCCGATCAACTTTAATGTTTCATCATTCATCGTCTGTGGATTGATGCTGATCCTGGTTACCCCACACTGTAATAAAACCTCTAGTTTGTCCTTTGTAATGCTGTCCGGACGTCCCGCCTCTACTGTAAATTCTCTTACATAAGTAAAATCAAAATAATGTCTGATCATTAGCAAAAGGCGCTCTAACTGTCCGGCATCAACCGAAGTAGGTGTACCGCCTCCAATATAAACGGAAATCAACTTCTTATCCTTACACGTCTGGCTGACATATTGGATCTCTTTTTGTACTGCCGATATGTAATCATCTACCCGATTGCGGTATGCTGCGATCGGATAAGAAGTAAAAGAACAATAAAGACAGGTCGAAGGACAAAATGGAATTCCGATGTATAGACTGTATTGATCTTCATATTCGATCCCTTTTAGAATCTGATTTTCGTATTCCGCTATTTTCGTACAAATCTCCGCTTTTTGGCTTGTACAATGATAAGTATTCAAAAAATGATCCACTGTTTCCTGATGCGTTTTTCCATCTTCTATCTTTTCAAGCGCAATTTTCGTAGGGCGAACTCCAGTCAGCGTTCCCCACGGTAAATTCTTTCCGGTCGCTTTATGAAATAAACGGTATAAACCGTCCTTTACCGGATCTCTTGTCAAGCCAATGCAATGCTCCTCACCGATAACATTATCATCCTGAATCAAGGAAAAGGCTACCTGCTCACCGGTAACCTTTACTTTTACATATAAATCAAACTGATCTGATGTATCAGAAACTTTCTTAATCTTTTCACCGAAATAAAAAGCATAGATCATATCCCTTACATCAGCTTCTAAACATTCCGTATTTTGTATCAATCCAATCATAATCTTTTCTATTATAAATGAACAAACATATTGCTCACTTTTTCTTCTCCTACAGTCGTACTCTCTCCATGACCGGGGAACACAGTTGTCCAATCAGGAAGTGTATATATTTTCTCTTTGATTGATTTGCTAAGTTCAGCATAACTTCCAGTCGGAAAATCTGTCCTTCCAATGCTGCCCTGAAACAAGGTATCTCCGGCAATCAACCAAAACTTATCTTCAATATAAAAACACATGCCGCCGCACGTATGTCCTGGCGTATGAAGGCACTTAACCTTTGAACCGCAAAGTTCAAGAATATCGCCATCATTCAGATAATGATCCGGCATAAATCGGAATGTCTGTCCTACCATCGAACATAAATTATAGTTTCCGTTTTCAAATACCTTTTTCTCTTTTTCGTTTGCATATACAGGAATATCTCTGCCTGCTCTATCTAAAATTGCGTCTACCGCAAGAATATGATCGAAATGACCATGTGTTAAAATAATACCTTTTAATTCTAAATTTTCTTTATCCAGCATACGGAATACCGTATCCGGATCAGCCCCCGGATCAAATACATACCCTTCCTTTGTCTCTGTGTTGCCTAAAACATAGCAGTTCGTCTGCATGTCTCCAAGAGGCATCATCATGATCAATAACTGATTATTCATAATCTCTCCTAACTTGCGGTTCGTTCGATGTCGATCACACTTTCAATCCCGCGCAATTTTGTAATAATTTTATTTAACTGGCCTATACCGTAAATATCAAACGATACGCTGATCGTTGCTTTTCCATTCTTTGATGTCTTGATATTAACAGATGACATATCGATATTCATCTCAAGGAAAACTTTAGAAATATCCACAAAAATACCGGTTCGGTTAAATGCATAAATCTTAATCTCGGTAGTATAAAGCTGGCCGTTATTCTCCTGCTCCGGTTCTTCCCATTCCGCGTCAATCAGCCTTACCCGGTCAGATTCGGGCATGGACATCATATTGATGCAGTCCGTTCTGTGAATTGACACACCGCGTCCTCTTGTAACAAATCCGACGATCTCATCGCCGGGAACAGGGTTACAACATTTCGAAAAACGCACCGCAACGTCATGAATTCCCTTAACAACAATTCCGCCTTTTGATTTGTTGGAACGGCGGACCGGTTCATTGGCATTGACATTTTCAACAGCCTGGGCATCCGAAAGAATCGGCGGATGATCCTTTTCATACTCTTCTCTTAATTTATTGACAACCTGCCCTTCTTTTAATCCGCCATGGCCGACAGAAGCACATACAGAATCCCAATCTCGAAATCCATACTTCAGCATCACTTTCTTCTGGTATGCCGGCTTCAGATAATCAGAAAGATTCAGCCTCTTCTCCTTAGCATATTGGCGCAAAAGTTCTTTCCCTCGAACGATATTCTCTTCCTTAAACTGTCGTTTAAACCACTGATTGATCTTACTTTTTGCCTGAGAACTCTTAATAATCTTTAACCAGTCACGGCTTGGCCCGTTTGAGTTCTGCGAAGTAATGATCTCCACGCGATCGCCATTCTGCAGTTTATAATTAAATGGTACCTGTGTACCATTCACCCGCGCTCCAACCATCGTATTACCGACAGCCGAATGAATGCTGTAGGCAAAATCAATCGGCGTAGAACCATTTGGCAAATTCTTGACATCTCCATTCGGCGTAAAGCAATAGACACTTTCCGCAAATAAATCCAAATTCGTTTTCAGAAGACTTAAAAACTCTTTATTATCATCCATGTCACGCTGCCATTCGAGAATCTCACGAAGCCAGCTTAACTTTTCTTCTTCACGGTTAATACCCGCGTTATTTGCATTTTCTTTGTACTTCCAATGTGCAGCAATACCATATTCTGCAATACGGTGCATCTCATAAGTACGGATCTGGATTTCAAAAGGCTGTCCGTTTGGTCCGATCAATGTGGTATGAAGAGACTGATACATATTCGGTTTCGGCATAGCAATATAATCCTTGAATCTTCCCGGAATCGGTTTATACATCTCATGGATAATACCGAGCGCCGCGTAACAGTCCTTGACCGTATCTACCTTGATTCGAACTGCAAAAAGATCATAAATCTGATCGATCGTCTTATGCTGATTGACCATTTTCTTATAAATACTGAAATAATGTTTGACCCGACCATCTACTTCTGCATGTCGAATAGAAGGTTCGATTCCATTCCTGACTTCATCCACGATCATCCGAATAAACGCTTCCCGCTCTTTTTTCTGTCCGGCAATCTCATTCTCCAACTGATGGTACACATCCGGTTTTAAATATTTTAATGACAGATCGTCCAATTCAACTTTTATCTTAGAAATACCAAGCCTTGAAGCAATCGGCGCATAGATGTCCATCGTCTCTCTGGATTTTTCAATCTGTTTATGCGGTTTCATATACTGCATCGTACGCATATTGTGAAGACGGTCTGCAAGTTTGATCAAGATCACGCGGATATCCTTTGCCATGGCAAGAAACATCTTACGCAGATTCTCTGCCTGAATCTCAATCTTATCTGCCGAATAACTCAATTGTCCTAATTTTGTAACACCATCTACTAATAACGCAATCTCCGCACTAAACTCCTGCGTAACTTCTTCCGACGTCATAACCGTATCTTCCACAACATCATGAAGGAGACCCGCAATGATCGTCTCTTTATCAAGTTCTAATTCTGCAAGAATAATCGCCACACAAATCGGATGGATGATATATGGTTCCCCGGACTTGCGCTTTTGATCTTTATGTGCTTCATATGCAATATGATATGCTTTTTCGATCAAAGAAACATCTGCTGAAGAAGGATGATATGCATAAATAGTATCCAATAAACGCTGAAAAAGAACCTCTGGTTTCGTAAAATCAGCAGGTTTACTAATCTCCCGTTTGATAGGCGTTATTGTTGTATTGTTTTCTCTCATACATTCCCACATCTCTTTCATAAACACTTAATAACATTATAAAGAATGATATCGAAAAATGCAATATCTCTGTATATATGAAATAAAAGAAATACCACAGAATCTCTGCGGTATTTTTTCTATCTCTTTAGTTTTGATTCACAATATCGACAACGATATACCTGATTTTCTTTGTCAGTTAACACAAATATCTGATCTAATTCCTGTTCCACTGAGGTAATACACCTTGGATTTTTGCATTTTGCAATATTCACGAGCTTTTCCGGAAGTTCCACTTTGTACTTTTTCGTGATCTTTCCATCTTCAATAATACATACTGTTACATCCGGATCAACATATCCAATTGCATCTAAATCAATCTCAAATTGATCGTCAATTTTGATAATATCCTTTTTCCCCATCTTTTCGCTTTTTACATTCTTAATGATGGCAACGGAACAGTCCACTTTATCCAATCCAAGATTTTGGTAAATCTTCATGCTTTTTCCAGCTGTAATATGGTCTAATACAATTCCATTCTTAATACTATCAATCTTCATCTGCGCTCACCCCTAACATTGTCATAATCAAAGCCATTCGAATAAACTTTCCGTATTTTGCCTGTTTAAAATAACATGCTCTCGGATCATCATCTACCTTAACGGATATTTCATTCACGCGTGGCAGCGGATGTAAGATCGACAAGTCCTCTTTTGCACTTTTTAATTTATCCAGATCTAAGATATAGCTGTCCTTCAATCGAATATAATCCGCCTCATTAAAGAAACGTTCTCTTTGTACTCTCGTCATATAAATGATATCTAATTCGGACATCACATCTTCCATCTTCTCAACCTGACGAAATGGGATTCCCTTCTTCTCGAAAACTTCCTTTTTTAGATACTCAGGAATTTGTAATTCTTCAGGAGAAATTAAAATATACTGAATTCCTTCGTATCTGGAAAGAGCTTTTATTAAAGAATGAACCGTCCGTCCAAACTTCAGGTCCCCACAAAATCCAATGGTAAGATTGTTCAAACGTCCCTTTTCCTGTCTGATCGTCAAAAGATCCGTCAATGTCTGAGTCGGATGATTATGACCGCCATCACCGGCATTGATTACAGGAATATCAACATACTGAGAAGCAACAAATGGTGCACCCTCTTTCGGATGGCGCATCGCGATAATATCCGCATATCCGGCAATCACACGAGCGGTATCTGCAACACTCTCCCCTTTTGAAGCTGATGAGGAGTCTGCAGAAGAAAATCCTAATACATTCCCTCCTAAATCTAACATAGCCGCTTCAAAACTCAATCGTGTTCTGGTACTTGGTTCAAAGAACAGAGTTGCCAACTTTTTATATTTACAAACCTCCCGATATTTGTCAGGATTCTCGATAATCTTACCTGCAAGTTCAATCAATTGATCAATTTCTTCTACCGTCAGATCCATCGGATCGATCAAATGTTTCATACTAAACTTCCTCCTGAATTTATTTCTTCTATTATAAACTATGTATATAGAGTCTGTCTATTATTTTTCTCTGAATTTTAAAATCCCTTTTTCCACCATCATTTCAGGACGATAAGACAATTTTGCCTTTCTTAAGCCCTCATCCCCGCAGTCCTCTTCACGGTTGATGTATTTGTATTCACTTGCTTCATGCAGCACAAACTGCTGGTTGATAATCGGATATGCTCCCTGAATATTTGAAAATGCTTTCTCAAAATGTACAGCAAACATATCGTCACTGATCGGTTCCCCTAACGAAAATGCAATGATCACTCCTTCGCATCGAATCAATCCACCAACTAATCCGAGCTCTTTATAATACATTAATGCATTTTTGGCAGCACACACTTCTTCTGCCATATCAGCATTCTCACCTGCGCAGTTATTAATCTTCCACTGCATAAGCATGATAATACATTCCAACGCGTTATCATCATTAATCGTTTCATAAACCCATTCATGATTTTCGTTAAATCGATTAATATGATTTCTTTTACCATGATACTTCTTACCGCTTAGAGAAATCAGGCGTTCGGATAAGTACACATAATCTGCTTCATCCCGGTCATATTCAACTGTAAATACGTCGCCATAGAGCTGAATCATCTTGGCTTCAATCTCTTTTGTCACACTGTGCAGCACAAACTCAATTCCTTCTGATCTGCAATACTCCATCAGCTCATCCAATGCCGGTTTTGGATCGCCGCTTCCGATGGGAAACGAGAAACTTCCTTCTGATCTGCAGATCAGCATGTCATGAACAACAGCATATTGAATGTTATAAGAAGGTGCCCACAAATACAGCATTGCCACGGAAGACCCACTATCATATGTCTGTTGGTTATCAAAATATTTTTTTAAAACCGGTAAATCTTCCAATTTTGTTTTTTTAAATTCCATAATACTTCTCCTTTTCGCTAAAAAACATTATAGAAG
>JAUNOI010000106.1 GCA_030531165.1 Lachnospiraceae bacterium | reverse complement strand
GACAGTCACGCAAAGTCACGCAACAGATAAAGAAAAAGATATAGATAAAGAAATATATATATCTATAGTCGAGTACTTGAACAAAAAAGCAGGAACAAAACCAAACGTTTTGAGTAACTTTACAAAATGATGAATATATGATATATTTATTATAGATAAAATATAGCATAAGTACCGCATCATAAGAAAATATCATTCCGCTTGATGATGATGTAAGTCTTATATACAAGGCGTGGGAATAATCAATTATTGGTTATCTCACGCCTTATTTAGTTAAAATCAGTCTACCAAAGACGTAAAAGAAAGGGAAAAAATGAGTGAAATGAATATGAATCAAAATGTTGACCCTGCAACAGGTCAATCAACAGGGGAAAGAACCTTTACACAAGATCAGGTAAATGCTATTGTTGGCAAACGATTGGCTGAAGCAAAGGCAAGTAGTGAGGCTGAATTGAAAAAAAGGGAAAAGGAATTAAATGAGCGTGAAATGAAGCTTAAAGCCACTGAATTATTAACAGAGCGTGGACTTCCTAAGACTTTAGCGGACGTTTTAAGATATGATGATGAAAACTCTTTAATTTCTGCAATTGATGTATTAACTCATGTAAAAGGATTTAAAGAAGAAAAGAAAGAAGAAGAGCCTCGGATAACGGTTCTTGAAAATAGATTACCTGAAAGGCAAAATAATGATATGGAACATGATCCGATCAGGAACGCAATGGGGCTTAAATAGAAAAGAGGGAGATAAATTATGGCTATTCAGTTAGCATCAAAATTCGAGCCGTATGTTGATGAAAAATTTACGGCTGAAAGTAAAAAATCGCTCTTGACTAATAACGATTTTGATTGGACAGGAGCACATTCAATTAAAGTTTATAAAGTTACAACAGCAGATATGAACGATTATGATAGAGCAGGAACAAACGGAAATAATTCAAGATATGGGGCGATTCATGGACTAGACGCAGTGACGGAAGAATTAACGTTAAAAAAGGACCGTTCATTCACATTCGCTATTGATAAACTTGATACGGATGAAACAAAGCAGCAGGTTCAGGCAGCATCTGCACTTGAAAGGCAACAGAGAGAGGTTGTTATCCCTGAAATTGATTCCTATGTGTATGGTGTCATGACTACTTTAGCAGGCACGAAACCAGATGCGGTACAGCTTACTAAAGATAATATTTATCTTGAAATTATTAAAGGCAATGCGGCACTTGATAACGCTGATGTGCCAGAAACTGGACGTTCTATTGTAGTGACACCTGATATTTATCTGCTGATGAAGCAGTGTAAAGATATTGTCATGGAAACAGATATTTCAAATGAATTAAGAATCAAGGGTGTTATTGGTATGATTGATGGGGCAAATGTGATTAAGGTTCCTGCAGCAAGACTTCCAAAAAATTTTGGTTTTATGATCGTACATCCATCTGCAACAGTATCGCCAACAAAATTGGAAGATTATAAGATTCATCAGGATCCACCTGGGATTAGTGGCTCATTGGTGGAAGGGCGTATTTGCTATGATGCGTTCGTTCTTGATAATAAAGCAAAGGCAATCTATTATCAGGCAGTTACAGCGAAAGCAGAAGAAACAACGCCAACTGTCTAATATTTGATATAAGATAGCCCTGTACTTCTATTATTGAAGTATGGGGCTATCTTTAATTGGAGGGCATGAAATGACAAATGAATTACTTGTGAGGGAGATACAGCAGGGAAATAACGTGAAAATGAACATGGAGCAGCTCTATAATCAAAATAAAGGCATGATCTATCAACTGGTCAAGAAGTACCGTAACATTGATAGAATGACCGATATAGATGATCTGATGAATCAGGCGTACATCGGATTGGTTGATGCTGTAGAACATTATAATTCGGATAATGACGTGTTGTTTATGACCTATGCACCATATAGGATAGGTAAGAACATAAAGCTGTATTTGGACCAATGCGGGCATTCTATGAGTTTGCCTATTCATATGCAGCATAAAATTTACAAATATAATCAAGCAGTAGGCTACTTTCTTGCCACCTACAACAGAGAGCCCACCGACAAAGAACTTTGTTGGTATCTGGAATTGACACAAAAGCAATTGGTTTCTTTGCGAAAAACCATGCATATATCCGCTGTATGCTCCATTGACAGCCCTATAAACAGCGATGGGGAACAACTGACCATTGTTGACACAATCAGGACAGAAACGGACGATATGGAAGCTGTAGAGGAATCTATTGACAGGGAACACCTCTCCTTTACTTTGTGGGATGCGGTGCATGAGGCAGTCAAGAATGCAGCCGAAATATCGGCTTTAGAACTCAAATATAAAGACTGTTGCACACTGAAAGAAACAGGGGAGCAACTAGGGGTTACATCAAGCAGAGCGAGAAATATGCATGATAGGGCTATGAAAAAATGCAGGACTAACCGGAAGATTATAGATATCGGACAGTCAGAAGGGTTGCAATTTCGATGTTCCCGGTGGGCATTCCCGTATAGATAAGATGATGAAATGCAGCAGTTAAAAGCAGTGCTTTAAAGGTACTAAAAAGGTACTAATAAATAAAGCAAACGATAAAAACCACGGTAAAAAGGCATGATAAAAGGTTAGAAAATGGCTTAAAATCGTGATATTTTTATATAATAAAATATTGCTAATAGTGTTGCTACAATTATCGAATAATCAATAGTTTGGCATTATAACTTAAACTACAAATCCCAGAAAACTTCGGTTTTCTGGGATTTTTTAATGTCTAAATTTATGAAAAGAGGAAAAGCAATTAAGGTATCAACATTAATTAAACTTTGAAATAATCTCTTGAAATAAAACCTGGAATATGGTAAAATCCCTTAAATTTATTGGAAAGGGTGGATGATATGTATCAAATAATTCAAACAATTGTGTTTTCTGCTGGAGAAAATGGAGGTAATCCTTGTCCAGTTGTACGAGATGCAGATGAATTGAGCACAGAAGATATGCAGGCTATGACTGCGGAATTGGGATTTGAGTCTGTATATATTTTAAAACCTACTCGTCCGGACTGTGATGTATATTTTCGATATTTTGTCCCATTACATGAAATGGAAATGTGTGTTCACGCTACGATTGCAGCAGTGACAACATTGGTTCGTGATGGTATTATCACAAAATCTCCGATTTCTATTCAAATGGCATTGGGGAAAATAAGTGTAACCTGGGAGCATATCGATGCGGGAATTCTGGTTGCTGTTAATCAATTTCTTCCTCGTAAAATAATGGATGGTCCTTCCAAAGAGGAATTATGTCGTGCATTGCGCATTTCCTCCTCAGAGTTGGATGAACTTCCTTGTTGTTCTGTTGCCACCAGCCGGTATAAACTTATTGTACCATTGAAAAGTACGGCTGTTTTAAATAATTTAAATCTAGATTTTCCTTATCTCTGGGAATTGTGCGATAAATATGGGACAACTGGTTTTTATCCTTTTACACAGGAACATATGGAAACGGGTGAAATTGTATATCATGCTCGTCAGTTCCCGAAACGAGCAGGTTATAATGAGGATCCAGCAACTGGTGTTGCTGCCTCTGCACTGGGTGCATATTTGGCACAGTTTGATGTTAGAATATAAATAGTACAAGCCAAAATGAGAAATCCCAAATACACAGAAGCATGATACAATAGAGATATGCTGAAGGAGGATCTCATATGGCAAAGCAACATGACAAACAGTTTAAACTTGATGCAATCCAGTACTACGAAGATCATAAAGATTTAGGTGTACGTGGATGTGCAGAAAACCTCGGAATTGGATACAGCACGTTAACAAAGTGGCTGAAAGACTTCCGGGAATCTGGCGATATCCCTGTTCGTGGATCTGGCAATTACGCTTCCGATGAACAGAAAGAAATCGCCCGTCTCAGGCGTGAATTACGTGACGCCCAAGATGCACTTGATGTATTAAAAAAAGCCATCAACATTCTGGGAAAATGACAGAAGCCATTTATCTCGAAGTATCTGAGAAGACGGAAGCTGCCAAGAAGGCTGGACGCCGGGTTTCCGTCTCCGGAATGTTGAAATTTTTAGGTGTCTCCCGATCAGGATATCATGCATGGCTCCACCACGTGCCTTCTGATACAGAAAAACGTCGTGAAACTGTAAAAGCCAAAATACAGGATATTTATGATGATTCCAAGCAGAACTATGGTGCGCCGAAGATCACTGTAGAACTGCGTAAAGCCGGTGAAGTCATTTCTGAAAGAACTGTTGGCACATATATGCGTCAGATGGGAATCCATGCTCAGTGGAGCAAGCCATGGACAACCACCACAAAAGATTCCGATTTCAGAACGGAATTGCAAAATATCCTTGACGAACAGTTTAATCCTGACCGTCCGAACGCTGTCTGGTGCTCGGATATCACCTACATCTGGACAATAGACGGATTTGTCTATCTGACCAGTATTATGGATTTATTTTCCAGAAAGATCATTGCCTGGACACTTTCAGAAACCATGGAAGTATCCTGCGTGATTGATACTATAAACAAAGCCAAAGCTCGCCGAAATATCGATCAGCCGCTGATTATTCACTCGGATCGTGGCAGCCAGTACGTTGCAAAAGAATATAAAAAAGCAACCGAAAATATGCAGCGTAGTTATTCAAAAAAAGCGTTTCCATGGGATAATGCCTGCATTGAATCCTTTCATTCTATTATTAAACGTGAATGGTTGAACCGCTTTAAAATCCGTGATTATAAACAGGCATATCGGTTGATTTTCGAATATCTGGAAGCTTTCTACAATACCAAGCGAATTCACAGCCATTGTAATTATATGTCACCAGATGAATTCGAACGAGTATATGAAAGGATGCGCAGGGAGGCTGAACTTCTGGCAAGTTAAAATGGGGGAGAAAATTCTCATTTTAACTTGTACTAAATCTTGACAGAGGACCA
>JAUNOI010000035.1 GCA_030531165.1 Lachnospiraceae bacterium | reverse complement strand
TTGGGGAATTTTAAATAAGTTGTTTGTCATTGAAAAATAAAGAAAGATTTTGATCATTTTTTAGAGAAAAATCATTTGACAACCAATTTTACAGTGTTATAATAAAAAAGAATTTTATATTTATAATACGTTGATGAGACGAGTACCTTTAAGGGAGACGACAGAGAGAAGGCGTCACTGGCTGGAAGCGCTTTTCGGAAGAATTATTGGGAAAACTACCTCGGAGTGGCTCTAATCCAGCCCGGCAGACACCGTTACCGTCCAATGAAGTGGTTTTATTATGCGAAAGCATATATCTTGAAACAATCAGGGTGGAACCGCGGGTTAATTTTGATTTACTCGCCCCTTATGACAATCAGGTCATAAGGGGCGTTTTTTATGCTAGAAGTCAACAATTTTCATAATACAAAAAGGAGAGACAAAAAGATGATTATTACATTAAAAGATGGATCAACAAAAGAATATGAATCTGCTATGTCCGTTTTAGACATTGCTATGGATATTAGCGCTGGTCTTGGAAGAATGGCATGTGCTGGTGAAGTGAACGGAGAAGTTGTGGATCTTCGAACCGTAATTGATAAAGACTGCGAGTTAAATATTTTAACCTTTGATAACAGCGAAGCTGGTAAAAAAGCATACCGCCACACAGCAGCTCATGTACTTGCTCAGGCTGTAAAACGATTATATCCGGACGCAAAATGCGCGATCGGACCAGCGATCGAAGATGGATTTTATTATGATTTCGATATGCCTTCTTTAAACAGAGAAGATTTGAATAAGATTGAAAAAGAGATGAAAAAGGTTATCAAAGAAAATCATAAATTAGAGTGCTTTACGCTTTCCAGAGAAGAAGCAATCAAATTTATGGAAGAAAGAGAAGAGCCTTACAAAGTCGAATTGATCGAAGATCTGCCGGAAGATGCAACACTTTCTTTCTACAAACAGGGGGAATTTGTAGATTTATGTGCAGGACCACATTTAATGAGCACAAAGGCGATCAAAGCATTTAAATTAACTTCCGCATCCGGTGCTTACTGGCGTGGAAGCGAAAAGAATAAGATGCTGACTCGTATTTATGGTACTGCCTATACAAAGAAAGCGGATTTACAGGAACGACTGGAATTTCTGGAAAATATCAAAAAACGAGATCATAACAAATTAGGACGCGAAATGGAATTATTTACAACGGTCGATGTAATCGGACAGGGACTTCCATTATTACTTCCAAAGGGAGCAAAGATGATCCAGACAATGCAGAGATGGATCGAGGATTTGGAAGACAACGAATGGGGCTATGTAAGAACTAAAACTCCATTGATGGCAAAATCTGATCTGTATAAGATTTCCGGACATTGGGATCATTATACAGACGGCATGTTTATTATGGGAGAAGAAGGAACCGGAAAAGAAGTTATGGCACTTCGTCCAATGACATGTCCATTCCAGTATTACTGCTATAAAAATACACAGCATTCTTACCGCGATCTTCCAATCCGTTATGGAGAAACTTCTACCCTGTTTAGAAATGAAGATTCCGGAGAAATGCATGGTCTGACACGTGTCCGCCAGTTTACGATTTCAGAAGGTCATCTGATCGTCCGCCCGGATCAGATGGTAGAAGAATTCAAGCAGTGTCTTGCACTTGCGAAATACTGTTTAACCGTGCTCGGTGTAGAAGAAGATGTAACTTATCATCTTTCGAAGTGGGATCCTGATAATCGTGAAAAATATATTGGTGAGCCTGAAGTTTGGGATCAGACAGAAGAAAGCATTCGTCAGATTTTAATTGAACTTGGTATCGCATTTACAGAAGATGTGGGAGAAGCTGCTTTCTATGGACCAAAAGTAGATATCAATGCAAAAAATGTTTATGGCAAAGAAGATACGATGATCACAATTCAATGGGATGCACTGTTGGCCGAGCAGTTTGACATGTATTATATTGATGAAAATGGTGATAAAGTCCGTCCTTATATTATTCACAGAACAAGTATGGGATGTTACGAAAGAACTCTTGCATGGCTGATTGAAAAATACGAAGGTAAATTCCCGACATGGTTATGTCCGGAACAGGTTCGTATTCTTCCTATTTCAGAAAAATATGCTGATTATGCTGCAAAAGTAGAAAAAGAATTAAAAGCAAATGGCGTTCTTGTTACAACGGATAATCGTTCTGAAAAGATCGGTTATAAGATTCGTGATGCGAGATTAAACAGAATTCCATATATGTTAGTTGTCGGTGCGAAAGAAGCGGAAACCGGACAGATCTCAGTAAGAAGCCGTTTTGCAGGAGACGAAGGTTCAAAAGATTTACAGGTATTTATCAATGATATCTGCAAAGAAATCCGTACCAAAGAAATTCGTAAAGTTGAAGTGGAACAGCAGTAGGATCATGAATCGGCACCTGTGGTTTGCAGGTGCCTTTTTACGAAGGAGGGGTATGCTATGACAATATTGGCTTATCAGGTATTTGATGCGGTGGTAAAAGAACGAAGCTTCCAAAAAGCGGCCGAGTCATTAAATCTGACTCCATCCGCAATCAGCCACACCATCTCTTCCATGGAAAAAGAACTGGGTTTTCCATTATTTGTCAGAAGCAAGCAGGGTGTGCAGCTGACCGGATATGGGGAAAGTCTGCGGCCTTATATTTATAATGTTTTGCAAAGTGAAGATTCTTTACAGGAAGCGATTGCTCAGATGAACGGGCTTGAAAAAGGGACCGTAAAAATCGGAGCATTTAATAGTATCTGTACAACATTAATGCCGCAATTGATCAAATCTTTTCGTAAATTACATCCTGCTATTGAAATCGAGGTTTACCAGGGGACTTATGATGATGTTCGCAAATGGATCAAAAATGGAACGGTTGATATGGGATTTCTGTCGATTTCCAGTTCCGACGGTCTTCCTATTATTCCATTGTTTAAAGACAGACTCGTATCGGTCATGCCAAAAGGAACAGATATTGGCGATAAGGATTATGTAAAGGTGGAGGAACTTCGTGGAAAAGGGTTTGTATCCCAACGGGAAAGTACCGATGCGGACATTCAGAATCTGTTGAAAAAATATGATGTGGAAGTGCAGTCCAATTGCCACGTGGTAGATGATCAGTCTACGATCGCAATGGTAGAAAGCGGTCTTGGTGTATGCATTATGCCTTCATTGTTGATGGAGAGTATGCGGAGTGATGTAGACATCTATCCGATTGAACCTCCGGAGTACCGGGTGATCGGTATTTGCACAAAGAAAGAAATGATCATATCTCCGGCGGTAAACAGCATGCGAGAACATATTCTGAAAATGATGAAAGAAGTGTAAAATAGTGAGGGTTATCTCTGAATTATTAGAAAGTATTGAGCAGGAAGGGAAAGCGATGAAAGATGAAGCATTATGGTTATCAACACTTAGAACAAAAAATACTGTTGCACATGCGTATAATAAAAATGTAGCATATGATATCGTAAGACAGACAAAAGAGCAGTATTATGAAATGTTCATGGATTTAAAGAAAGAGATGGAAGAAAACTGGATGCTGATCTAGGATAATTGAAGGTTTGGTTCATTGTATTACGAGACTGCGTTTTATACTGAAAGATGAGAGTAAAAAGGGCGTTGCACTAAATTTATTTGGTGCAACAGCCCTTTCCTCAATGTATTATGAAAGAATATTTTTTAACCAACAGATTGCCATGCAAAGAACAAGTTATAGTTGTTCTCCTTTTTTATATAATAAAATCGTCTTTTATAGAGGCATTTAATGACCAGATTTTTAAGGCATTATTTTCGCTGATCGTGTAATGATGTTCATTTGCCATTGGGTATACATGAGAAGTGAAGGTTGCTTCTCCATGATTTGCAAATATTTCAATCGAACAATGATCAATAAAAATCTGTAAATGTTTTAATGGAGAATGTAATGGCATGGAGAGAATTTCGCCAATTTCTTCATTAAAACGTTTTTTTAATCCGGTACGATCAATGGTGCAAAGTTGTTTCGTCTCATCATAGTGGAATCGAAAACCTCCATTACCTGATATATCTGTAAATAAATTTAAATCAAATTTACGATTTCTTACATTAATTTGAATCTCACAAGCGTTTAATAAGGTGCCTGTGGGTTCTATTTCCTGGTGACGAAGGGATTCTATTCCAGAGATTGGAGTTTGAATTAATCGATTATCTTTTATGCGAAGCTCTCGTGGGAGTGTCATACTGCCCTCCCAATCTTCTTCCGCTGTTGGATAATGGTTGTCTGGAAGACCGATCCATGCAATGATGATTGCTTTATCAGGATCGCTAACATTTGATGCCAGCTGGGCTGCATAGAAATCAAATCCGTAATCTAAATGTTGGTAGTCTGTCTCTGGAGTAAATGTTAATGTATCATAATCCATCTTTCCAATAATATATACATTATGATTGGTGTTTTCTCCACGGTAAGGAAGTTTTGTATATTGAGGAGAAAAAATCAAAATGTCTTTTCCATTGATTTTTTGAATACATGGACATTCCCACATCCCACCGAAGTTTTCAAATCCGATAACTTTTAATTCACCTGCAAAGTGCCAGCCATTTAATAATTCTTTTGATTCATAGACTAACACACAGCCACGTAAGTCTTGTGTCTGTGCACCAATAAAGATATAGTAAGTTTTACGTTCTTTATGATAAAAAACTTTAGGATCACGTTGATGTTCGCTGTAATCTGCTCGAGGACCGAAAAGTGGTTCTGATAATTTTATGGGAATACCGTCATCATCAACTTTAGCAACACATGTATAAGGAGTACGGATCCACTTTTCATTTCTGTGATTTCCTGTATAAAAGAAATATAATTCATCATTAATGGAAATTGCAGACCCAGAGTGTGTTCCTTTATTATCATAAACACAATCCGGTTTTAACCCAATTCCTTCATTTTTCCAGAAAATCAAATCCTTTGAACTAACATGATACCAGTATTTTAATCCGTGAACAGCTCCCCATGGACACCACTGATAACATAAATGCCAGGTTCCTTTGTGATAGACAAATCCATTGGGATCACTGGAAAGACCAGTGACAGGTTGAATGTGATAGGACTGACGATACTTAGATTTACTAATTTTCGTATGAAGATCTTTGATTTCGTTAGGACTTTTCAGGACACGATAGCGTTCCTCCAATGTCCATTGTTTCATGTGATTACCTCGCTTTCTTTCTAGTGCTTGTATCACAGGGATGGTTCTTTTGACGTCTTTTTGAGTTCTTTTCTTTGAGAAAAAGATAGGTGAAAAAGTGTTAAAAGAAGCGTCCTGTGACAATGATAAGTGAATGTAATCGATTTCATAAAAAGTATAGCATAAATGATTGGTACATGCAAGAAGAAAAAATATGAAAAAATGGTTGTAAATTATAGATGATATATGCTAATATATCAACATGAAATCGATTGCATAATATAGTGAGTGTAAATTATGAAAGGAACTAACAAACAATGTATAAAAAAATAATTTTTTTGGATATTGATGGGACACTTACGGAAGCAGGAAGTAATGTTCCACCAGAATCAGCACTTTTTGCAATAAGAAAAGCACAAAAGGCTGGTCATTATGTATATCTTTGTACTGGAAGGAATTATGAAATGCTTTCTCCATTATTAAAATATGGGTTTGATGGAATCATTGGAAGTGCTGGTGGATATATTGAAGCAGCTGGAGAAATAATTTATGATTGTCCGATGACAGAAGAACAGAGAGTAAAGGCTTTGGATATTTTCTATAAAAATGGAATTTTCCGAACAGTGGAATGTAAAGAAGGTACATTTACAGATGAAGCATTCAAAACATTTTTGCGTGAAAATGCTAGAGAAGGCGGCAATAGTGAGCTTCTTCGCTGGAGAGAACAGCTAGAAAAGGAATTAAATATTCGTCCAATGAACGAATATTCTGATCAGCCAGTCTATAAAATCGTATTTATGGGAACTTCTTTGGATCAATTAAAGGAACCGAAAGAAGTATTAGAGAATGATTTTTCCTTTGTAATACATGATCCGGATGAGAATGGAATTGTAAATGGAGAATTATTGAATCGTAAGTTTAATAAAGGGATTGGTGTAGAATATGTATGCAGACACCTTGGGATTCCTGTGGAACATACGATTGGATTTGGAGATAGCATGAATGACTGGGAGATGATGAAGACGGTAGGCGTTAGTGTCTGTATGCAGAATGGCAGTGAGCATTTAAAGAAGATATCAGATGATGTCTGTTTGTCTGTGACTGATGATGGACTATATCATGCATTTCGCAAATATCATTTGATATAGAAAGAACTTATATTATTTTTATGATTGATATGAAAACGATTTCAGCATATCTTACAAAAATAATTCGTGATAATTGTTTAATATGTCAATTTACAAACGAAATCATGAGGTTTATAATGTGAAATATGAAATGTAATCGATTTCACATTATAACAAAGAAATGACATGATAGAAAAGGAGAAAAGAGATGGCATTAAATTATGCAAAATGTGCCGAAGAGATTTTTGAAACTCTTGGCGGAAGAGACAATTTAGTAAGTGCTGCACATTGTGCAACAAGACTTCGTTTGGTAACGGTTGATAATAGCGGTATCGATATGAAAAAACTTGAAAATATTGAGGGTGTAAAGGGAGTATTTCAAAGTAACGGGCAGTTACAATTGATTATTGGAACGGGAGAAGTTAACAAAGTTTATGATGAATTCTTAGCAGTATCTGGTATGACGGCAGCTACAAAAGATGATGTGAAAGCAGCTGCAGCAGCTTCACAGCCATTACCTTTTAGAATGGTGAAATCTCTTGGAGATGTATTCGTTCCTATTCTTCCGGCAATCGTAGCAGCCGGTCTTATGATGGGTCTTGTAGAGTCTCTTGGTCAGTTTATTCCATCATTTGCTGGAAGTGATATTTACGGTTGGATGGATTTAGTATCTAATACAGCAATCGTTTATTTACCAGTTTTAGTGGCAATTTCAGCAGCAAGAGTATTTGGAGGAAATATTTTTCTTGGTGGAACTATTGGTATGCTGCTGATGCATATGAATTTGTTATCTGCTTGGACAGCTGCTTCTGATCCTAGTCAAATTCAGTATTGGAAAATTGCATGTTTTAGCATTCGCCAGGTTAATTATCAGGGACATATTATTCCAATCATCATTTCTATTTGGATTATGTGTCAGATTGAAAAATTCTTACATAAACATGTGCCTTCTATGCTTGACTTAATTGTAGTGCCTTTAGTAACTGTATTTGCTACAGCATTTTTAACAATGACAATTGTGGGACCTGTATTTATTGTAGTAGAAAATAATATTTTAACAGTAGTAAAAGCATTGCTTGCTTTACCAATGGGGATTGGAGCATTCGTTTGTGGTGCTATTTATCCATTATGTGTTGTCTGTGGTATTCACCATATGTTTAATGTATTAGAGGCTGGTATGATTGCAGCAAATGGGATGAATACATGGCTTCCGGTATCTTGTTCAGCAAACTTTGCAATGTGTATGGCTTGTGTGGCAGTATTCGTAAAATCTAAGAAAGAAAAGACAAAATCTATTGCATTACCTGCAGGTTTATCTGCTTCTTTAGGCATCACAGAACCGGCTATCTTTGGTGTTAATTTGCGACTTGTTACTCCTCTTGTTTGTGGTATGATCGGTGCAGCATTTGGCGCAGCGTTTGGTGCTGTCATTGGTGTTTATGGTTCTGCTTATGGTGTAACGGGTATTCCAGGATTCTTGATCACAACACATTGTACATTACAGTATACTCTTATGTTGGCTTTAGCAGGTGCAATTGCATTTATTCTTACATTTATAATATGGAAAGAAGAAAAAGAGGAAACTACAACAGAAGCTCCTGTAGAAACAGAAGTAGTTCCTGCGTTTGAAGCAATAGAACCTGGCGTATATGCACCAATCAAAGGTAATGTAGTATCTAGAGATTCTATTCCGGATCCAACATTTGCATCTGGCGTTCTTGGTGATGGTGTCGGTATCGAACCAGAAGTTGGAGAAGTGTATGCTCCATTTGACGGAACAGTTATGTCAGTAGTAGACAGCAAACATGCAATTGCATTGGCTGGTCCAAATGATATGCAGATGCTAATCCATGTAGGTATTGATACGGTTCAGATGAAAGGGGATGGATTTGAAGTATTTGTAGAAAATGGTCAGGAAGTGAAAGCTGGTCAGAAGATGATGAATTTCAGTATTGATAAGATCAAAGCAGCTGGATATAGCACAACAACTGCTGTATTGGTGGCAAATAGTGATAATTATGCAAACTTCAAAGTAGAAAAAACAGGTAAAACAGAATTAGGTGAAAAATTAATTTCTATTCAATAGACTTTAATATAGAAATAGCCGGACGGAAATGTCTGGCTTTTCTATATCGTGTTAATGAAGGAGAATATATGAGCCGATATTTCTTCTTTGATAACTTTGATATTCCTGCACAGTATGAGCGCACCGTTCCACAGGTATTTCCAACTACGGCTCCTGGCAATTTTACATGGCTTCCTGATGTAGAACAACATGTTATGACGTCCTTTTATCCTTATCAATGGGATTTGAATTATAGAAATCCAAGAGTCTTTAATGAAATGATGTATAATTTTCTCTTCCTTGTAAATAAAGGGATGGATATTATCCGAATTGATGCGGTTCCATATATTTGGAAGGAATTGAATACTCAGTGCAGAAATCTTCCACAGGTTCATACTATTGTCCGTCTGATGCGAATCATCAGCGAAATTGTTTGTCCGGGAGTGCTTTTGCTTGGTGAGGTTGTGATGGAGCCAGAGAAGGTTATTCCGTATTTTGGTACTGTGGAAAAACCGGAATGTCATATGTTATATAATGTCACGACGATGGCAACCACCTGGCATACTGTGGCAACGCGAGATGTTAGTCTATTAAAAAAACAATTGGATATCGTAAATAACCTTCCTAAAGATTACGTATTTCTAAATTATCTCCGTTGTCATGATGATATTGGATGGGGGGCTGGACTATTCAATTTTAGCACAAAGCGGGCTTATGGAGCGTTCTCACAAACATTATCTAAATGAATATTTTCAGGGACATGCTTATGGCAGCAACAGCCGTGGCGAATTATATAATGCAGATCCAATTACTGGTGATGCAAGATTTTGTGCCACAACCGCATCTATGGTTGGTATTGAAAAGGCAGGTTTTGAAGGGGATAATGCTGCTATGGAACGTGCAATCCGTTATGATCTAATGCTCCATGCTTATATGTTTATGCAGTCAGGTATTCCGATTATCTATAGTGGTGATGAGATTGGTCAGGTAAATGATTATACATATAAAAATGATATCCACAAAGTAGAAGATTCCCGTTATATCCATCGCAGAAAGATGAATTGGAAAAATGCAGCAAAAATAGATGATCCAGATACTGTGGAAGGCAAGGTATTTCAGGGATTAGACCAGCTGGAAAAAATTCGTAAATCTGAAAAGGCATTTATGTCAAATGCGGATACGTGGACTGTAGAGACCTATGATCCAAGCGTACTCTGTATTGGAAGATATTATGATGGGGAAAAAATATATGGATTATTTAACTTTAGTGAAGCAGATAAAACTGCATGGATTAATGAGATAGATGGAGATTATGTGGATTTGATTTCTGGTAAGAGAATGAAAGCGTCTGGCGTAGATATTCCTGCATATGGTTTTTATTATTTGAAATGGTTAAAATGGGAAGAGAATGAAAAGACATATTGACATTTGTTAATGGATCCGCTTCTATATATAATAACCAAAAAAGATGTATTACGTGCAATGTTATCAAAAGAAGAAGTAGAAGCAATTTTATAGAAAATATTTTTATTTTGTGATATGATGTCATGTAAAGAAAGTTACTTTATATAATGGATTGAGGTAGATAACATGACAATTGCAGATATTGCAAAGATGGCGGGAGTCTCCAGTGCAGCGGTCTCCCGTTATTTTAATAATGGATATATTTCAAAAGAAAAAAGAGAAGCAATACAGAAAGTGGTAGAGGAAACTGGATATAGACCTTCCGTACAGGCGCAGACTCTCCGTACAAAGAAGACGAAAATGATTGGGGTTATTTTGCCAAGAATTAATTCTGCTGCCATGTCAAGTGTAGTGGAAGGGGTTTTATCTGTACTTGATGAGAATGACTATCGTTTGCTTTTGGCGAATACTCAGAATAATCCAAAAAAAGAGTTGGAATATTTGGATTTCTTTTCTCAGAAACAGGTGGATGGAATCATTTTCGTGGGAACTGTTTTTACGCCGAAACATCGTAAAGCACTGGATAATCTGGAGATTCCGGTGGTAATCGTCGGGCAGCATTTGGATGGTTATTATTGTGTATACCATGATGATTATCATGCGGCTTATGATTTGACAAAGCTATTTATCGATCAGGGACGAAATAAGATTGGATTTATCGGGGTCTTTGAATTGGATGAAGCTGCAGGTTTGGAGAGAAGAAAAGGATTTATCTATGCAGCAGCTATGTCCGGACTAGAAGGAATTGAGGATCGCTATGAGATTGCCAATTTCTCCATCGAATCTGGATATGAAAAAGCGAAATCTTTGATGGAAAGATATCCGGATACCGATGGGATTGTATGTGCAACTGATGCTATTGCGGTTGGAGCTATGCGCTATTTGAAAGAAATCGGCAAGAGAATACCAGAAGATGTGATGTTAACTGGACATGGAGATAGTGACATGGCTTATGTTACAACTCCGACACTCTCTACCGTTCATTTTTCTTATGATAAAAGTGGAAGTATTGCCGCAAATATGATCATGGATATGGTCAATAAAAAGGATGTCGATATCAAAGAGGTCAAGCTGGGATATCGTATTATGAATCGTGAATCCAGTATGGAATAAAAGTTCGTGTAAACCTTCAAACTGATGTAAGATAAATACATTAGTTTGGAGGTTTTTTATATGCCACGAAAAGGAAAAAGGACACGAAATGAGACGCTACAAAAACAGGCACTTCGCGAATTTACGACGTCTTATCTGAAAGAGAATGATATGACTGTCCAAGATGGAAATGATGTAAATTTTATAAAGACCCTTCATACCTCTTATGGTGATATGCAGATTGATATTTCGAGGGACAGACAGGGCGACTTTGAACCATTCATACATTTATGTGATTCATTATTACACATTTACTTTCAATATATGGTCGAATTAGCAATTATTCCAATTACTACAATGTGAGGTACGGAAACATAGATTGTCATAGAAATGTGATTTTGTCAAGATTAGTTGACACATTTTCCTCAAGGATTTTGTATCCTATGCTGCTTCTTTCTGCGCTGTTCATGTTTTGCTGTATGCCATATTGATGGATTGCATCCTGCAATAAAAGGCGATGTTCCCTTTCAATCCGCCGTCTTTTGTGTTGAATGCAATAAATTTCATTCTTTTGTTATTTTCTTGATTATATACCAAATCCTTGAGAATGGAGGTGTCAACTTTTTTTATACCACATCAATGTTCTTGTGGAACTTTTAATTAATGAACAACAGACATTGTATGGTATGTGGAAAAAATCGTATAAATATAGATAAAATTATTTGTGGAAATAAATCATAGATGCATCATGGTTTTTCTCAGGCCATTATGTTACAATGAAATAAATTTAGTCGTATTAATTTTGTCAATAATTTAATCTCTGCAAGGAGGGCTGATACGAATGATAATGGAGAAGTTAAAAGAGGAAGCAGGATTTACAAATCACGAGAAAGAAGTCGCGCATTATATATTAAATCATATGGATCAGGTTCCCGAGATGTCAACGAGTGAATTAGCCCGTGCTTCATTTACCAGCAAAGCAACAGTGGTACGTCTTTGCAAGAAATTAGACTTATCCGGTTATCAGCAATTCAAATTAAAACTGGTTGAAGAAATTAATCAGAAAAAACGACTGGATCAGATGCTTGCGAATGAACCGATTACAGATAAGAGTTCTTATGCAGATATTATTAATGTTTTACCAAGTCTCTATGATAAAGCTGTAACAAATACGAGACTTTCCTTGGATAAAAATAGCATCAATCGAATTAATCAAGTTTTGCAAAGAGCAGAGTGTATTGATATTTATGGTACAGGCATCAGTTATATATTAGCACAGTCGGCGGCGTTTAAATTTGCTACACTGGGGGGTAGAATGTTCGGTTTATGAAAGTATCAATGGGCATTATCTGGCAGCAAGAAAAAATAAAAAAACGATAGCCTTTTTGATCAGTTTTACTGGAGCAAACAGAACTGTGATCCGTATGGCAAGATATTTGCGGGAAGCAACCAATAATTATGTTGTTGGCATTGTAGGACCGCACAATCATGTGATTCGTAAATGGTGCCATGAAGTTGTTGAGATTGCTAATCGGGATTCGCTGGTAAGTTTGGATGTTATTACTTCTTTTTCCGCTGCCACATATGTTTTTGATATTTTCTTTTCGCTGCTTTTGTCGGGTTGCTATGAAAAACATGCAAATTCTTCATTGGAAATGTTAACATACAGACATATACTTTTAGATGAAGTTGACATAGATTTTGAAAAATAAATAGAGAATAAATGGATTTTGAACCGCTGTTACAAAAACAGTGGTTCTTTTTTTCTAAAGTCTGAAACGATAAATCTATTGCTCTTTTATCCGTTGTTCTTGCAGAATCTGCATGATATATTGAGCTTAACAAAGAAAAAACATGAAAATCAAGGAGGAGAAACGTATGGGAAAATATCATGAGCTGGCAAAAGAAATTGTAAAAAATGTCGGTGGAAAAGAAAATGTTGCAGGTTTGGTTCATTGTATTACGAGACTGCGTTTTACACTGAAGGATGAGAGCATTGCGAAAGATGAAGTGTTAAAAGCAATGGAAGGTGTTGTCACTGTCATGAAAAGCGGCGGGCAATATCAAGTAGTAATTGGCAATCATGTGCCGGAAGTATTTGAAGATGTGATGCAGCTACTGGACTTACAAAATGCCAGTGAAGTACCGGAAGAAAAGAAATCAGGCAAACTATTAGATAGAGCCATTGATGTTGTGTCCGGTATTTTTCAGCCAATTCTCGGCATTATGGCTGCTTGTGGTATGTTAAAAGGATTAAATACTTTACTTGTGACACTTGGATTGTATAGCGCAGATTGTGGGGGATATTTAATTATCAATGCAGCAGGGGATGCGTTGTTTACATTTTTACCGCTATTCCTTGGCTATACCGCAGCAAAAAAGTTTGGATTAAAGCCAATGCTTGGTCTTGCAGTTGGTGCTGCCATGTGTTATCCGGGCATACAGTCAAGTACGCTGTCGGCGGGAATTGATCCTTTATATAACATATTGAGTGGAACCATGTTTGAATCACCGGTGTATATTGATTTCTTTGGTATTCCGGTTATTTCCGTGGATTATACAGGAACCGTTATTCCGGTTATTCTGGCAGTCTGGTTTGCATCAAAATGTGAAAAGCAGTTTAATAAAATTATTCCGGATTTGGTGAAATTCTTTTTTGTGCCAATGTTAACATTGTTGATCACACTACCGGTATCCGTTCTTTTCCTGGGACCGGTTGCTACATTTGGATCAACATTGATTTCTGAATTCACTTTAGCAATCAGAGGATTCAGCCCATTGTTAGCAGGCGGTATCGTAGGATTAACCTGGCAGATCCTTGTAATTTTCGGAATGCATTGGGGATTTATACCGGTGTATATCAACAATGTTATGACTCTGGGATATGATAATGTTATGATGCCGTTTTTTGCCTGTACTTTTGCAACTTCTGCTGTTGTGTTGGCAATTTTCTTTAAGACAAAAGACAAAAAACTAAAAGAAATGGCAATACCAAACTTTATTTCAGGAATTTTTGGTGTAACGGAACCGGCAATTTATGGTATTTTATTACCGCTGAAAAAACCATTTATCATCAGCTGTATTGCAGGCGGTATCGGTGGAGCATTTTATGGACATTTTAATTTCAGAAAATTCATTCTGGGAGGAATGGGAATCTTTGAATTGCCAAATATGATGAATCCAGATGGAACAATGGGAAATATTATTGTTGCATTTATCGGAATTGCCATTTCCATGGCAGTAGGATTTGTGTTGACTATGATCTTTTATAAAGATGAAGAAAAAGTTGTTTTAGAAGATGATGGTGCAAATACTTCTTCACATGTAGATATTGCAATGGAAAACAATGTAGCAGTATCAAGAGAACAAGGTAAGAAAATTGTAGTTGCCAGTCCATTAAAAGGAAAGACGATCAAACTGTCTGATATGCAAGATGAAGCGTTTTCTTCCGGAGCGTTGGGAGATGGTCTTGCAATCATGCCAGAGGAAGGAGTATTATATGCACCAATGGATGGAACTGTTTCGGCACTCTTCCCTACAGGACATGCCATTGGAATGACGACAGAAGATGGAGTTCAGTTATTGATGCATGTAGGCATGGATACCGTTCAATTGGAAGGAAAAGGATTTAATCCGCTTGTTTCGACCGGCGATGTTGTAAGACAGGGACAAAAGATTTTAGAATTTGATATAGATCTCATTCAAAAAGCCGGATATTCTTTAGTGACGCCTGTATTAGTTGCAAATTCAAATGATTTTGAACATGTAATTTTGGAGGGCAAAGAACAGGTACAGGCAGGAGAAACGTTATTTACAGTGTGCTAACTGAATACATGAATGAAAGGACAGGAAATGATGCGAAAAGATTTTTTGTGGGGTGGTGCTACAGCAGCCAACCAGTGTGAAGGCGGGTGGAAGAAAGATGGTCGTGGGATGGCGGTCGTCGATGTGATTCCACATGGTAATAATCGCATTCCGATTATGGAAGGGATTATGGATTACCGTGAGCTTCCTGAAGGTACTAATTATCCGGGCAGAGAAGCAATTGATATGTACGGGCATTACAAAGAAGATATTGCTTTATTTGCGGAAATGGGATTTAAATGCTATCGGTTTTCATTTTCATGGTCTCGTATTTTTCCAACGGGTGAAGAAACAGAGCCAAATGAGGCAGGGTTGAAATTTTATGAAAATTTCATAGATGAACTTTTAAAATATAAGATTGAGCCTGTAGTCACCATCTGTCATTTTGATATTCCATTAGCTTTGGTTGAGAAATATGGTTCATGGAAAAATCGTAAATTGATTTCACTTTTTCTGAATTATTGTCGTGCAATTTTTGATTGGTTTAAAGATAAAGTGCGCTATTGGATCACATTTAATGAAATTAATATGTTGATGCATTTGCCATTCATGGGTGCGGGAATTCGATTTTCTGAAGGGGATCATGTGTTGCAGATCAAGTATCAGGCGGCCCATAACGAGTTAGTTGCTTCTGCAATGGCTGTAAAGCTGGCTCATGAAATAAATCCCAAGTTCCAGGTCGGCTGTATGTTAGCAGCCGGAAGTGTATATCCTTATAGCTGTAATCCTGAGGATGTTTGGGAAAGTATGAAAAGAGACAGAGAAAATTACTTTTTCATTGATGTACAAGCAAGAGGAGAATATCCGGCTTACGCAAAAAAAATTCTTGAGAGAGAGGGTATTTGTCTGGAGATGGAAGCAGAAGATGCGCATATTTTGAAGGAAAATACAGTAGATTTTATTTCATTGTCTTATTATAACAGTCGTTGTGTCAGAGCTGATGGACAGGGAGAGGCATCTGGAGGAAATGTGTTTGCCTCTGCCAAGAATCCCTATTTGAAGTGTAGTCAGTGGGGATGGCCAATTGATCCAATGGGCCTGAGAATTACATTAAATGCGTTATATGACAGATATCAAAAACCATTGTTTATTGTAGAAAATGGACTTGGTGCAATAGATACTATTGCTGAAGATGGAAATATTTATGATGATTATCGTATTGATTATCTGCAATCTCATATTAGAGCTATGATGGATGCCGTAGAAGAAGATGGAGTAGATCTGCTGGGATATACGCCATGGGGATGTGTGGACTTAATCAGTGCAACGACTGGTGAAATGTCAAAAAGATACGGATTTATTTATGTAGATAAAGACGATATGGGCAATGGAACATTAAAGCGTATTCGAAAAAAATCCTTTGCATGGTATAAAGAAGTAATTGCCACAAATGGAGAAAGTGTAAGGAAAAAAAGGACTGACGAAACATCCAAATCAGTTTCATCAGGAAGAGGAGAAACGAAAGAAAGTTTCTTATAAGATAGAAAAATATAACGGTATTCTGATCGCGGGCTACCAAAAGGAAGGTGTCCGATATTCAGAGTACCGTTTATTTTTTCATTGTGCAGGAAATCCCTTTCGGATTTTCAGGTTGATAAACGCTCTGCAGGGATGCGTCTGCTCATCCGTTATACAATAGAAATGCTATAAGTCGTCGTCTCCGTTTTACCTGGCGCTAATAATTTTACTCCGCGTTTGTGCTCGAAGATATCATCTTCTGCAGATGTTGTAGCCGTACCTGTCCATGGCTCTAGCGCGATAAATGGGCCGTCATTTGCGCTGCTCCAGATCTGGAAGAAGTCAAAGCCTTTAAAATCAACGCGCACGCCGTGCTTAGAGTCTTTATGGCGAAGAACAGCGTAGGTTGATTTTGGATATTCCAAGCAGAGAGCATCATTGTAAAATAAGTGGTGTTCAGCCGGCAGAATGGATTCGTTGTCAAAGCGCAGAGTACGCTGTTCATCCAATAATTCGCCGGATGGACTGATCAACGGACAGTTTGCATATTCTGCAGTCTCCATCTCAACGACATAATCTTCAAATTGTTCTCCATCTTTTGCAGGGCAGTTAAATGCCGGATGACCGCCGACAAAATAAGGCATCGTCTCATCTCCGGTATTTGTAACAATATGATTGATATACAGATGGTTGTCCTCGACCTTATAATTCATTTGGAAGATAAAGGAAAATGGATATGCTTCCAGTGTTTCGCTGTCGGATACCAGTTCGTAAGTTACTTCGTTGTCTTTCACGTCCTTTACAGTAAATTCGCGCCTTCTTGCAAAGCCGTGGCGGTCGAGTTTCACTGTTTTTCCATTCTGCAGAGTGGCTTTGCCATTGCGCAGGCATCCGCAGATCGGAAACATGACCGGTGCCTGTCCGGACCAATATGCCGGATCAGCCTGCCACAAATACTCAATACCATCACGGATGATAGAGGTAATGCCTGCTCCTGCAGAATCCAGAGTGACAGTTAATTTGTCTGATTGAATTGTGTGTTTCATCTTGTTCCTTCTCCTTTTTATTCTTGTATTCTTTTATGATAATCCCAGGCAGCGGTTGGTGCAATAGTTTTTATGAATTTTTGGGAGACTTCTTTTCAGTGTTTTGCTTTCATTGCTGAGGACGTTCGTCTGCATGTTTATGAAATAAAAATCACAGGTTGCGAATCAATAAGTAAAATGGTATTATTTTGTAGGAGAAAATTCATGGAGGACATTATGAGTCAGATTAGAGACGAGATTAAGAAACGGCGGACATTTGCGATTATATCGCATCCGGATGCGGGAAAAACAACATTAACAGAAAAGTTTTTATTATATGGAGGCGCGATCAATACAGCCGGTTCCGTAAAGGGAAAGGCAAATTCCAAACATGCAGTTTCCGACTGGATGGAAATTGAAAAGCAAAGGGGAATTTCAGTTACTTCTTCCGTGCTTCAGTTTGAATATGATAATTTTTGTATTAATATTTTGGACACACCGGGACATGAGGATTTCTCGGAAGATACTTATCGTACGTTAATGGCCGCGGATTCTGCGGTTATGGTCATTGATGCATCCAAAGGTGTGGAAAAGCAGACGATTAAACTTTTTAAGGTCTGTACGATGCGCAATATTCCGATTTTTACTTTTATCAATAAAATGGACAGGGAAGCGAATGACACGTTTGATCTTCTAGATGATATCGAACAAGTATTAGGCATTGAAACCTGTCCGATCAACTGGCCGATCGGTTCTGGGAAGGAATTTAAAGGCGTTTATGAGAGAGATGCAAAGCAAATCTCTACATTTGAGGCAATTTCAACAGGTGGTGCAAAAGAAGCGAAAACGACGAGAGTCGATTTTGATTCTGATGAAGCAATGGAAGTTATCGGAGAAGACAAGTATGAGCAGTTGACAGAAGAGATTGAATTATTAGATGGGGCAGCACATGAATTTAATCTGGAAGAGGTGCGTGCAGGAAAGTTAACACCGGTCTTTTTTGGTTCTGCATTGACCAATTTTGGTGTAGAAACTTTCTTACAGCATTTTCTGGATATGACAACTTCTCCGCTGCCGAGAGTATCCAAAGGAACGATCGTAGATCCGGTAGAAAATAACTTCTCTGCCTTTGTGTTTAAGATTCAGGCGAATATGAACAAGGCGCATCGTGACAGGATTGCATTTATGCGGATCTGTTCCGGAAAGTTCGAGGCAGGTATGGAAGTTAAGCATATGCAGAGCGGCAAGAAGATGCGATTGTCCCAGCCGCAGCAGATTATGGCACAGGATCGTAAGATTGTCGAAGAAGCATATGCCGGAGATATTATCGGTGTGTTTGATCCGGGTGTCTTTTCAATCGGTGATACCGTATGCCTTGGCAAAGATGGCTTTATATATGAAGGAATTCCAACCTTTGCGCCGGAGCATTTTGCGCGAATCGTTCAGCTTGATACGATGAAGAGAAAGCAATTTGTAAAGGGAGTGAACCAGATCGCTCAGGAAGGTGCGATTCAGATCTTCCAGGAACATGAAGCCGGCTATGCGGAAATTATCGTTGGCGTTGTGGGAACGTTGCAGTTTGACGTGTTAAAATTCCGTCTGAAAAATGAATATGGCTGCGATATCCGCCTGGAACCTCTGCCATATGAGTCCATTCGTTGGATCAAAGATAAAGAGACGGATATGAACAAGTTAAAAGGTGTATCAGAAGTAAAAAAAGTTCGCGATATGAAAGGAAATCCATTGCTCTTGTTTAAAAATGAATGGAGTATCCGCTTTGTTTTGGAAAGAAATGAAGGGCTGGAATTAATTGAATTTGATAAAGATTAATTGAAAAATGATATTGACATTGCCAGTCAAATGTGATAACCTTTTAAAGAGTTATGGAGAATAACTGACAACAAAGAAGAGTATCCACTCTCACCTTAGCACAGGCAAGTGACTTGGGTTAATATTTAAGAAATGATACATTCATTGCGCTTGAATTATTATGTGGATAGTCTGACTATCCACTTTTTTTATGGAGGTGTACTACTATTAGCGATTTAATGATTAACGAGCAAATTCGCGATCGTGAGATTCGTGTGATTGGAAGCGATGGAAAACAGCTTGGCATTATGTCTGCCAAAGAGGCTATGAAAATTGCCAGAGAAGCAGAACTTGATTTAGTGAAGGTTGCTCCACAGGCGAAACCACCAGTTTGTAAGATTATCAACTATGGTAAATACAAATACGAGATGGCTCGTAGGGAAAAAGAAGCAAAGAAAAAACAGAAAACCATCGATATTAAAGAAATCAGACTTTCGCCAAATATCGACACGAATGACTTAAATACCAAGGTCAACCATGCAAGAAAATTCTTGAAAAAGGGTGACCGCGTGAAAGTAACTCTTCGTTTCAGAGGAAGAGAATTAGCACATGTTAATTCAAGCAAAGTTATTCTGGATCAGTTTGCAGAGATGTTATCCGATTGTGCGGTAATTGAAAAGCCTGCAAAATTTGAAGGAAGAAGTATGATCATGTTTTTAGGTGAAAAACGACAATAAGAGTAGATACGATAGAATCAAGGAGGAAATCATCATGCCAAAAATGAAGACAAAAAGAGCTGCTGCAAAGAGATTCAAAGTTACAGGTAGCGGAAAATTAAAAAGAAATAAAGCTTATAAAAGCCATATCTTAACAAAGAAAACAACTAAGAGAAAACGTAATCTTAGAAAAGCAACGATGACAGATGCTACAAACGAAAAAGTAATGAAGAAGATTTTACCATATTTGTAATTGGTATTTAGATTATAAGGAGGAACGTTAGACATGGCAAGAGTTAAAGGCGGAATGGGCGCAAAAAAGAGACATAACAGAGTATTAAAGCTTGCAAAAGGATATAGAGGAGCAAGATCAAAACAGTATAGAGTTGCAAAACAGTCTGTAATGAGAGCTTTAACAAGTTCTTATGCAGGTAGAAAACAGAGAAAACGTCAGTTCAGACAGTTATGGATTGCACGTATTAATGCAGCTGCAAGAATGAATGGCTTATCTTACAGCAAATTTATGCATGGTTTAAAATTAGCTGGTGTTGATATGAACAGAAAGATGCTTTCTGAATTAGCAATCAGCGATCCAGCAGCTTTTACAGCATTAGCTGAAGTTGCAAAAGAAAAATTAGCATAGAAAATACTTATAATATAGGAACTCTCGTCTGCGATGCAGATGAGAGTTTTTTTCTGTATAAGAAATTCTGATGAATTTCATATGCAGAAAAAATGCTTCGCGATGATGTGACAAGGTGTCCAATACCCCAAGAATTTGGGAATTTAGAGAGTTTGAAGCGGGCTTGTCTGCTTTCTTTCTTTATGTTATAGTTATGATAATGATACAGTTATGAGAAGTGAGGCATTTTATGAATCAGAATGATTTTAAATACATTGGGGATGAAATTAAAGAGATCGTACAGAATGCAATTGATTCCGAAGATTTTTCTCAGTTAAATCGGACGATTAAAGGTGGTCTGGAAAAAGCGACGGATGCGGTTGAATATGGTATGAAAACCGCGGAGAAGACAGTGACAGATACGATCGGTTCCTATCAGATCAGAAAAAATAAGAACGAAGTTGCGTTATATCGCAGGATGAATGGATTGAAGATGGGAACGATGCTTTATACGGTATTCAGTTATATATTCGGCGGGGCATTTGGAGTTTCGATTTTTGTTTTGGCGATGATTATGATTGCCTTGGGCGGAATTTCCTTTGGGTTGTTTCTTTCAGCAGCTATTTTGCTGCCGTTTTGCGTTCTGTTTTTCGGAGTCGGGATAAAGGGGAGTCTGAATCTGTCGATGATGAAGCGGTTTGAGCGCTATATAGAGTATCTGCATGGAAAAACATATGGGGAACTGACGGAATTTGCTTCTTTGAGCGGGAAAACGCTCTCTTATATTCGGGATGATCTGCAAAGGATGATTCAGAAGGGCTGGTTTCTACAGGGACATCTGGATGATGAAAAAACGTGTCTGATCACGAGCGATGATACATACCGTGATTATCTGAAATTAAAGGAACAGAATGCGATTCGCATACAGGAAGCAGAAATGCGGCGCGAAAAGGGAATTTCTCCCGAAGCAGAAAGCCTGATCGAGGAGGGAAGAGCATTTGTGGAGACGATTCATGAATGCAATGAAGCGATTCCGGATGAAGGTATTTCCGAAAAAATTGCATCGATAGAAGAAATTATCGATAAAATTTTTGATTATATCGAAACATATCCGATTCGGATTGAAAAAGTGAAAAAATTAATGGATTATTATCTTCCAACAACGGTGAAACTTTTGAAAGCATATGAAGAATTGGATAAGCAGCCCGTACAGGGAGAGAATATCATATCTGCCAAGAAGGAAATCGAAGATTCTCTCGATGTATTGTGTAAAGCGTATAAGAAGAAACTGGACGATCTGTTTCAGGAACAGGCATGGGACGTCTCCTCGGATATCAGCGTCTTGAAAACGATGTTGGCACAGGATGGATTGGCGGAAAAGGATTTTTAATGGAGGAACATTATGCAGGATAATAACGAAATGACACCGGAATTGACATTATTTCCATTTGAAGAAAAGAATGAAATTGTGGAAGAAAAACCGGAGGAGACGGAAAACAACTGGACAGATCAGATCTTGACGGAAGAAGAACAAAAAATCGTTGATCAGTTTTCGCAGCAGATCGATCTGAAGAATTCTTCGCTGATTTTACAATACGGTGCCGGCACGCAGAAAAAGATGGCGGAGTTTTCCGAATCCGCATTAGATAAAGTACAGACAAAGGATTTGGGAGAAGTTGGAGAACTGCTGTCTAATCTTACGGTTCAGTTAAAGAGTTTTGATGCAGATGAGGAAAAGAAATTTTTAGGGATTTTTAAGAAGGCTTCAAATAAAATTGCTACTTTAAAAACCAAATACGCAAAAGCTGAAAGCAATGTGGATGAAGTGTGTAAAGTGCTTGAGAAACACCAGGTGCAGCTGATGAAAGATGTTGCTGTTATGGATAAGATGTATCAGCTGAACTTGACTTATTTTAAGGAGTTGTCGATGTATCTGTTGGCGGGCAAAAAGAAATTGCATGAAGTCCGAAATGGGGAGCTGCCTCGTCTGATCGAAAAAGCGAAAAAAAGCGGACTGCCTGAAGATGCACAGGCAGCAAAAGATTTGGAATCTGCATGTGACCGGTTCGAGAAAAAATTGCATGATCTTGAACTTACGAGGATGATATCGATACAGACGGCACCGCAGATTCGTCTGGTGCAGAACAGTGATACGATGATGGTGGAGAAAATCCAATCGACGATTGTTAACACGATTCCGCTATGGAAAAGCCAGATGGTACTCGCACTTGGAATGGAACATTCCACACAGGCAGCAAAGGTTCAAAGAGAAGTTACGGATCTGACGAATGAACTTTTGAAGAAGAATGCCGAGACTTTAAAAACGGCGTCAATTGAAGTTGCAAAAGAATCCGAACGCAGTATTGTCGATATGGAGACGTTAAAGCAGACAAATGCGTCTTTGATTTCTACGTTAGATGAAGTTATGAAGATTCAGGAGCAAGGAAAAGAGAAGAGGCGGGCTGCGGAAGTGGAAATCAGCAAACTGGAATCAGAATTGAAAAATAAACTGCTGGAAATTCGTTCCTAGAAGTAAACCTGAAATAGAAAGACCTCGCGACAATGCGGGGTCTTTCGTGTTGTATCTTTGCAGAACAAAGCGGATAAGTCAGCCTCAAACTCCCTAAATCCCTCAGTCCCTGAGGAACTTCCTATACAACAAAAAAAGAACCGCTAATTCAGCGATTCTTCCGATGCGGGAGATGGGACTTGAACCCACACGTCTACAAGAAACACAAGATCCTTAGTCTTGCCTGTCTGCCAATTCCAGCACTCCCGCAAAACGTGCCCACAGGGATTCGAACCCCGGACACATGGCTTAGAAGGCCATTGCT
>JAUNOI010000105.1 GCA_030531165.1 Lachnospiraceae bacterium | reverse complement strand
TAGATGAAGATACCTGCCTGGCAATCATGCAGAAAAATGACTACCATGTAGAATATGATCAGACATTTAAAGATTCCTGTGATTCTCTGGCTTCCTATATGAAAGAATCCGGACTAAATACATCAGAAGTAAAATTTGATCAGTATGCCTATACCGATATCTTAAAATCTGTGGATCGTTCATTAGTATCCTATAAATAAATCTTTGGTGCAGAAGGATAAAATCTTCTGCGCTTTTAATAAAAATTTCGATAAAGAATGGAGGGAATGAGAATGGCAGTTGTGATTGATCATTTATATAAAGCATATGAAGAGAAAAATGGTGAAATGCAGTATGTATTGAACGACTTAAACCTTACAATGGAAAAAGGTGAATTTATCTGTGTACTTGGAAAATCCGGATGTGGTAAATCAACATTACTCAATTGTCTTGCAGGTTATTTAAAACCGGATAAGGGTGTAATTGCAGTGGATGGAACACCGATTAACGGACCCGGACCGGAACGAGGAGTAGTATTCCAGCAGCATGCATTATTTCCGTGGAGGACTGTGTTAAAAAATGTTCAGTTTGGTCTTGAAATAAAAGGCATAAAAACAGCGCGGGAAACGGCAATGAAATATATTGATATGGTTGGCTTAAATGGATATGAAAATAAATTTCCGTCCGGGCTTTCCGGTGGAATGGCACAGCGGGTTGGAATCGCAAGGGCCTTGGCAAATGATCCGGAAGTACTTCTTATGGACGAACCGCTTGGTGCATTAGATGCATTGACAAGGGATTCTATGAGAAGAGAAATAGAGCGGATATGGAAATTAACAGAAAAAACGATTTTGTTTATCACACATAGTGTGCCGGAAGCAGTTTTTTTAGCAGACCGTGTTATTATATTAAATAAAGGGAAGATACAACTGGATCAGAAAATTGATCTTCCTCGTTCCAGAAATATCAATGATCCGCGGTTTACAACTTATGTGCAGCAGTTTGAAAGTGCGATCACCGGTGTTTCATCAGACAGCGTAATTACAGAATAGGAGTGAACAGCATGAAGAGAAAAAATAAGGCAGTCTCCTATCAGACAGCCGCTTTAATGAGAGCAAAACAGGATAAGTATTTTAAAATGATTGCCCTGATCGGCTTCCTGTTCCTTTGGGAAGTCTTTGGAAGAGTTAATTTACATACTTTATGGATTGAACCGAAATTTTTGCCAATGCCGTCAGAGATTATTTTAGCGGCTGTGACTTATATTCAGGCAGGTACATTCTGGGGACATGTCGGCATTAGTCTATACCGGGTATTTATCGGATTTTTGATTGGAGTTGTTTTGGCTGTTATCATTGGAGGTGGAATTGCATCTTTTCGTTTTGTAGATAATATCATTTCTCCAATCTTGAATTTATTTGGACCTATTCCGATTATGGCATTTTTACCAATGTTTGTATTATGGTTTGGAATCGGGGAATCTTCAAAAATTATTTTAGTTACCTATGCAACGATCATTTATATGGTTTCCTATGTGTCCAGCGGAATTAAAAATACTGATTCGGTATTGATTCGTTCTGCCTCTTCACTGGGCGCAGGTCCGGTACAGATTTTCTTCAAGGTAAAATTTCAATCGGCTTTACCGCATATTTTTGAAGGTATGAAGGGTGCATTAGGAGCTGCCTTTGGGGCAATGGTAGTTGCTGAAATGATGGGAGCTTCGACCGGTCTTGGATATATTATTGTTTTTTCAAAAAACTGGTTCAAAATGTCAGATATGTTTATGGCGGCTATCGTAATCGGACTTTTATATTCACTTATTTTTGCAGTGTTATCGTTGATAGAAAGCAGATTATTCCGTTGGAAAACAAGTGGTGCAAACAGTGCGGTGGAAAGTTAAAGGGAAATGAATGATGTATGATAGTTTGATTATAAATGGAACCATTGTGTGTGCAGAAGGCATGTTTGATGCTGATATTGCGATAAAAGATGGAAAGATATGTGCAGTCGGTATGGAACTGGCAGATCATGCAAAAAATACAATTGACGCTTCCGGAAAATTAATTTTTCCGGGAGCGGTCGATGCACATTTTCATATCGGTGAATACGATGCTGATTTTGAAGATATGAGAACTTCGACGATGGCAGCGGCAGCAGGAGGGGTCACAACAGGCATCGATATGCCGTTAAATCTCTATTCGCCGTCTGTGTTGACAAAAGAAGCACTGCAATTAAAAGATCGGCAGCTAAATGAGGAATCTTATATTGACTACGTGATGTGGGGAGGGCTGACTCCATTTAGCATCCGAAATTTGAAAGAGATGCACGATGCAGGTGCGGTTTCCTTTAAATGCTTTATGTCGGGCGGCGGCAATGATTTTGCAGCACCGACGGTCGGAGAAATCCGTCATGCGATGCAGATTATTGCATCTTTTGATGGGCTTGCAGGTTTTCATTGTGAAGATTTTTCGATTATCGATTATGAGAGGAAGAAAGTTCGGACATTAAAGTTAGACGGTAGACAGGCATTTCTGAATTCCAGACCGCTTGCAGCAGAATTAATTGCAACGCAGACGATCATCGAACTTTCCAAAGAAACCGGATGCCGTGTTCATATCTGTCATGTCAGTGATCCGAAAGTGGCAAAGCTGATTGAACAAGCACAGGTGGATGGGGTGGATATTACAGCGGAAACCTGCCCGCATTATCTGACGTTCTGTAAAGAAGATTATTTGGAAAAAGGCTGTGAATACGGCTGTGCTCCTCCGATGAAAAGCGCAGACAGCAGAGAAGGACTTTGGGAATATATAAAGAAAGGTGTACTTAGCTGTATTGCATCCGATCATTCACCTGGACTGCCGGAAAATCGTTCTGATGTCGGCAGAGCGACGTATGAAACGGGATTCGGAATCAGCGGCGTGCAGACGATGTTTCAGGTTACCTATGATCAGGGAGTGAATAAAAGGAATCTGGATCCTTGTCTGATTGCAGCAGCCCTTTGCACGAATCCGGCAAAAAGATGGGGATTATATGGAAGAAAAGGGGACATCAAACCGGGTTTTGATGCAGATCTTGTGATTCTGGATCCCGAAAAAGCATGGGAAATTGATCAAAATCACTTATATTATAAGGTTAAATTGACAGCATTCCATGGTCTGTCCGGAAAAGGTGCGGTGTGCAGTACGTTGATTCGCGGACAGGAAGTATATCGTAATGGAGAAATACTGATAGACCATGGATATGGAAAAAGGGTATTATAGTAGTTTTTTTGCATAAAACGCAGTTTGAATTAAATAGGTATGATCGACATTTTTCAGATTAAGTGGTAAAAGCTCTTTAATCTGCTCCATACGGTGAATCATTGTATTGCGGTGGATATAGAGCTTTTTGGCTGTCTTTGAAATATTTTGCCCACATTGCAAATAAGTATAGAGTGTCTGCATCAGACAAGTATTATTGGAGCGGTCATAATCATCCAGAGGTTTTAGTGCTGTTTCGTAATAGTCGTATAATTGGCTTGTAGTCATATTGGTAGCGAGCATGTGATAGATCAGGTCATCATAATAATAAAAAACCGATTGATCTTTGTGGATGGATTTTCCGAGGTTTGCTGCACGAAGAGCTTCTGTATATGATTGCTGGATGGTTTCGGCACCGTGTAAAATACGGCTGAATCCAAACATACAGTCAGGATCAAATGTGTGAATTTGCCGGCTGAGTTCTTCGGCCAATTCTTTGAGCCAATCTGACTTCTGAATTAGCTGTTTATCTCTCGGATATAAGAATCCGACCAGATCATGATTATAGATCGTATAGTGAAATTCAAAAGAAAAATTTGTCTGAATAGAATAGATGGACTCTACCAGTTTATTGATGAATGATTTTTGTTTTAATAAGGTCAGTTCTTTATATTTTTCAGAACGCAGCACCATGCAGACACGGTCACTTATAAAGTCAAAACCATATTGCCTGCAGCATAGTTCGATTTCCGTATGATTTTTTAAAACACCGGATAAGATCGTCTGGTAAAATGATTCCCGATATGCATTTCGATTGTCAACAGCAATTTGATTCCTTATCAGCACGATTTCTAAAATTGATTGAATGTTCGTAATAATTGTATGTTGTTTCCCGGATAAATGTTCGTTAACCGATAGACAGATAAAGAAGCCGGATAATTGTTTCTTCTGATATATCGGATAAATATAAAATTGATAATTCATTTCCTGAAATACAATCGAATGTTCAATTACCGGTTTTGATGAACCATTGATGTTTTCCAATAAATGATGGCAAGCTGAATCTGTAAACATATAGTTAGATTCTTTATTAAACGGAAATGGAAAAGTAATTCCGCTGTTTGGTGCGATAAAATAATCAAGTATCTGGAAAGTCGAGGAAGTTAAGAAAACAGGGAGGTGAAGAGTGGTTGATATTTTTTTTAATACTGGAACAGCTTTGTGATATTTTAAAGCAGTTTCCATAATATCGCGGTAAATAATCATCCACTGTTCGCTTTCGCTCATCTCATTGCGAAACATTTGATAGTATACAAGATTGACGATTTCCTCCATTGTAGATGAAAAAGGAATGGAAAAAATCGGAAAATTCAAGTCGTTTGCCTGTTTGATCATTTCTTCCGGTATCGAATCCATATAGCGATGCATTTTAATTCCCAATCCGCTGCAGCCCTGTTCATGAAGACTTCTGATAATCGTTTTATAAATGTCGGTGGACGTAAATATATATCCGGTCGACAATACTAATTCATTGCTTTTCAGCCACGGAACGGTATCCGGATTGTCCATAATATTGATACCCTGAATGGGGTTGCTGATACCGTTCTTACCGGCAAGACAGATAAATTGCCTATCTTCTTTCGATTGTTTTAATAACCATTGAATTGTAGGGGCCATAATGATTCCTTCTTTTCTTGAATTTTTTTGTATCATAGCATAAAGAAGAAAAATTTGATATTAGCTAAAGTGAAAAATGAATTTTGTAAATAAAAATAAAAAGATTACTTTAGAAAATAATGGATGCATAAATATGCATAATGAATTGTATTCTAAATATTTAAATGATATAATTTGAATAAAA
>JAUNOI010000034.1 GCA_030531165.1 Lachnospiraceae bacterium | reverse complement strand
ATTATCTATTTCTTAAATTTCTATTATAAATAGCTGTAAAACGGAGTACGCATCTCATTGACATGAAATATGTACTCCGTTTTCTTTAACATACTATGCTCTTTTTCTGTTATATAATAATTGAAACTATGAGATGTACCCCAAAGGCCACAACCCATGCAACAGCGCATTGGAAAAATACAACGAGCGCTGCCCATTTACCTCCTAATTCACGTTTGATCGATGCAATTGCTGCCACACACGGTGTATACAAAAGGCAAAATACCAACAATGCTGCAGCCGCTGCAGTCGAAATTGCCCCATGTAATGCGCTCGAACCATTGAATAGCACATTTAGCGTAGAAACTACACTTTCCTTTGCCATAAATCCGGTAATTAAAGCGGTGGAAATTCTCCAGTCGCCAAATCCAAGCGGTCTAAAAACCGGCGCAATCAGCCCGGCAGCCATTGCTAAAATACTGTCTTTCGAATCGCTGACCATCTGCAAATGCAGATCAAATGTCTGCAGGAACCAGATAACGATCGTTGCCAAAAAGATAATCGTAAATGCTTTTTGCAAAAAGTCCTTTGCCTTTTCCCACAAAAGCTGAATGACATTTTTAGCACTCGGCAGACGATAATTTGGCAGTTCCATGACAAAAGGAACCGCTTCTCCCTGAAACATGCTGTTCTTCGTAATCATCGCAACCAAAATTCCGATCACAATGCCGATAAAGTACAACCCTACCATAATCAATGCACTGTGTTTTGGAAAAAATGCAGCCGTAAAAAACCCATAAATCGGCAACTTTGCGGAACAACTCATAAACGGCGTCAACATGATCGTCATCGTACGGTCACGGTCTGATGGTAATGTTCTGCTCGCCATAACACCGGGAACTGTACAGCCGAATCCGATCAACATCGGAACAATGCTTCTGCCTGAAAGACCGATCTTTCGGAGCAGTTTATCCATTACAAATGCAATTCTGGCCATATATCCAGTATCCTCAAGCAGTGATAAAAAGAAAAACAGCGTCACGATAATCGGCAGAAAACTCAGCACACTTCCAACTCCGTTGAAAATTCCGTCGATTACAAGCGAATGTACCGCCCGGTTGACATTCCACACCGTCATCGCCTCATCACATATCTGAGTTAAATAGTCGATAAAGACTTCCAAAAGTCCCTGAAGCCATGCACCAATCACATGAAACGTCAGATAAAAGACCAATGCCATAATCATTCCAAATGCAGGAATTGCCGTGTATTTTCCTGTCAATATCTGATCGAGTTTCCGGCTTCGCACATGTTCTTTACTTTCCGATGGTTTTACTACCGTCTGATCGACCAATTTATAAATAAAAGAAAATCGCATATCCGCAATTGCTGCTGCGCGGTCAAGCTGCCGCTCTTCTTCCATCTGCAAAATGATATGCTCGATCATCTCTAATTCATTCTGAGACAGATTTAATGTCTCTAAAATCCTTTTGTCTCCTTCTACAACCTTTGTTGCAGCAAACCGAACCGGTATCTCCGCCCGGATTGCATGATCTTCAATCAGATGCATGATTGCATGCAGGCAGCGGTGAACTGCGCCATTGTGATCATTCTCATCACAAAAATCCATACGCCCCGGCTTCTCCTGATATTTCGCAATATGTACCGCATGGCGTGCCAGTTCATCCACACCTTCGTTCTTAATCGCAGAAATCGGAACAACAGGAATCCCCAGCATCGTCTCCATTCGATTGATATGAATAGTCCCGCCATTGCCGGTCAGCTCATCCATCATATTCAATGCCAGAACCATCGGCACATCCAATTCCATTAACTGCATCGTCAAATACAGATTACGCTCAATGTTAGTAGCATCTACAATATTAATGATCGCAGTCGGTTTTTCATTGATAATAAACTGCCTCGTAACGATCTCTTCACTACTATAAGGTGACATCGAATAAATGCCCGGAAGATCTGTAATTTCTGTCTTTGAAAAGCCCCTGATCGCCCCACTCTTTCGATCGACCGTAACTCCTGGAAAATTCCCCACATGCTGATTTGCCCCAGTTAACTGATTAAACAGAGTCGTCTTTCCACAATTTTGGTTACCCGCAAGGGCAAATGTCAAAAGCCGATCATCCGGCAGCGGATGTTCTCCTTCTTTTACATGGTACTTTCCAGATTCTCCAAGTCCCGGATGCTCCATATGGACTTTCCGCTCTGTACAAGATAAAACGCTCTCTTCCTCTCTGGTATCAATTGGTTCTATCTCAATTCTCTCCGCATCCGCAAGACGCAAGGTCAGCTCATATCCATGAATCTGGAGTTCTATCGGATCCCCCATCGGAGCATATTTTACGAGTGTGACTTCCGCCCCCGGAATCAGTCCCATATCTAAAAAATGCTGCCTGAGTTCTCCTTCTCCGCCGACTTTCGTGACAATCGCAGCTTCACCTATTTCCAGATCATTTAAGACCATGATAATTTCCTCCTGATGTATCTTTCTATCTATCCCTTTTTGATCATTCTTATCATTAGTATATTGATATTGATAATCTTTGTCAATAAAATGTTGAAAATTATCATTTGCGATTGAATCACTGGATCGAATGCAGTCAAAAGAAAAGAAGCTTTCTTACTTCTCCTTAGCCGTAGATAACAAAATCCTGTCATTATCAAATTCCTGGCCAGCACCAATACTAAATTTCTGAAGCAGATCTTCCACCGTCATTTGATCGCGCTCTTCCCCGCTGACATCCAATACGATTCGCCCGGAATCCATCATCAGCGTACGGTTACCAAGCTCTAATGCCTGATTCATGTTATGTGTGATCATAAGACAAGTCAGGTTTCGTTCTTTAATAATGCTCTTTGTCAGATCCAACACTTTTTCCGCAGTTGCCGGATCCAATGCCGCTGTATGTTCATCCAAAAGTAATATCTTTGGAGTAACGATTGTCGCCATCAAAAGAGTCAGTGCCTGGCGCTGACCGCCGGAAAGCAGCCCGACCGGATTTTTCATGCGGTTTTCCAGGTCCATTCCAAGCAATGATAAATGTTCCCGAAACATTTCCTTATCCTTTTTTGAAATACGGCTAAAAAACTGGTTGCTTTTTGTGCTCGCCCGAAGATATGCAACCGCAAGATTTTCCTCGATCGTCATATGCGGTGCCGTCCCCTTCATTGGATCCTGAAACAAATACCCAATGTATTTTGCCTTCTTAAAATCAGGAACAAATGTAATATCTTCTCCATCCAGCTCAATACAACCTTTTTCTACAAAAAAGCCACCTGCGATAGCGTTAAACATCGTCGATTTTCCGGCACCGTTTGAACCTATGATTGTCGCAAAGTCTCCGTTTTTCAATTCTAAATTCAATCCCTGAAGGGCCTTTTTTTCATTTACCGTGCCAATATGAAATGTCTTATGTACATTTGTTAATTTCAGCATTTTAATTTCCTCCCTTCATTATTTTTTGATTTTCCGCTTTATGTTCCGCTAGAATTTGAGCTTTGGTTCTTCGCAAAGCGATGTACTCTTTAATTTTAGGTGCTGCGATCGCAACCGCAACGATAATCGCCGATACTAATTTAAATGCTTCTGTCGGCACATTCATTCGAAGCGCAATCGCAACGATAAATCGATACAGGCAAGAACCAACTAAAACGCCGATAATTCCTTTTTTTACACTTCCTTTTCCAAGTAGCGTCTCTCCAATCACAAGGGAAGCAAGTGCAATCGTTACCATACCGGTTCCAAGGTTGATGTCACAACTTTTGTTATATTGTCCGATCAGACCGCCCGCAAGGCCTGTGCATGCATTTGAAACGCATAGACCAACTGTAATCGTAAATGCAGGATTGATCGAAGAGGATTTTACCATGGAGTCATTATCACCGGTTGCCCGGATAGAAAGACCGAGTCTTGTTCCGAGAAACAGATACATCAGCACACACATAATCACAGCAATCAGCGCGATTAAAATCAATTTATGCCAATTGATCCAAAAGTCAGATGCATTTAAACTGCGAAATAGTGTAAATGCCGTATCGACATTGAAAATCGATACATTGGAAGACAGTCCCATAACCATAAGATTAATCGTATAAAGTCCTGTATTCACAATAATACCCGCAAGAATACTTTCAATTCCAAGTCTGGTCTGTAAAAAAGCAGTCACAAATCCGGAACAAATTCCTGCTGCAACAGCAGCAAATAGCGCCAGTACCGGATGACCCGCGATTGTGATCATCGCTGAAACAGCACAGCCAAGCGTATAACAGCCATCTGTCGAAAGATCACACAAATTTAAAATCGTAAAACTTAAATACAGTGACAGCGCCACAAGGGAATAGATCAGTCCTACTTCAAATGCTGTCTGAATAATTGCTGGTGTAATAAACATAGAAATTCTCCTTTTATTTTAAAATGGGACAGGAGATTTCACCTGTCCCTGTGAATGAAGCGGCCAAAGCCGCTTCATTTCTCTAAATTCATTCTTAATTTTATTCAAATTCTTCTGATGTCTTTGTTTCAATGATATCCGTACAATAATCTTTAAATGCTTTCTTTACCGTTTCTAAATCGAGTCCAAGGGCATCACAAGTTTCTGTATTAATTGTTGCAATACCATTATCAAATGTCTGTACAGCTGTTTTTGCAGGATCTGCACCATTCACTAAAACATCCGCAACCATATCTGCCGTTTCAACACCGAGATTTGCATAATCAACACCATAGCCGACAAAAGAACCATTTAAAGCAAAGGAATCTGCTCCACAGTAGTGAGGGATTTTAGCGTTAATGAATTTCTCATAAATGGAAAGTTCTGCTTTCATAACTGTATTATCCGTTGGAGTGAATACTGCATCTACTTTTTCAGCAACTAATGCATCTGCTGCGGACTGAATTTCATCCGTATTCGTTCCTGTTTTTTCAATGTATTTAATTCCTTTCTTTTTCAAATATGCCTTTGCATCTTTAATTGCCTGAAGAGAAGAATCTTCACTCTTTGAATAAAGTAAGCCAATATATTTGGTATCCGGATTTGCCGCTAAAATCAGATTCATAATTGCCTCAGTATTCAATGCGTCTGAGGTACCGGTGATGTTTGCTCCCGGCTCTTCCATGGAAGATACTAATTTAGCTCCTACCGGATCCGTACATGCTGAAAATACAACCGGGATCTGGTTATCTTCTGTCGCGCTCTGTACGATCTGTGCTGTCGGAGTTGCAATCGGAACAATTACATCCACTTCTTTGTCGATCAGATCTGATGTGATCTGATTTAAAGTTGTAGCATCTGCCTGACCGTTCTTTGTATAATCTTCATAATCAAACGTTACTCCAAGCTCTTTTCCTTTCTTATCCAGCTCCGATTCAACATTTTTCTCAATCTGGTTTAATGATGCATCATCAACATACTGGATAATTCCTACTTTGTATGTTTTTCCATCCGCACTATCACCGTTCGATGAACTGCTTCCACCGCATCCTGTTAATAATGCACTTGCCAATACTACACTTAATCCTAATGTCATTAATTTCTTTCTCATTGTTCTTTCTCCTTTTATAATTTGATATCGTTTTGATGGAAAGAAGATGATAAAGCTTATGCCAGGTTATTGTTTATCATTCATGATATATTCCGGTAATCGTTTTTCTATTTACTGGAAAGAATGTTTTTAAAATTTCTATCCAAATAAAGAAAAGCCCCAAGCAAAATGCTTGAGGCGAAAGTTCCGCGGTACCACTCAAATTGATAAAAATATCCACTCTATCATACACCACCATGTATGTCCACTTGGTAACGGGTTGGAATCCCGTTCGCTCCTACTCACTTTCAAAGCGACCCTCGAAAGTCCATTCAATAATTACTTACGTACTGCACTTACACCATCGGCAGCTCTCTGAAACGCTTGTGAGATTATCTACTACTCTTTCTCAACGGTTTATGTTTTATTTATATTAATAATATGCGGATTTTTGGTTTTTGTCAATCTTTTTTTTCATTAAAAAAATTATTTGTAAAAAGCATGTCCCTGATACTCAAACAGCTTTGTCAATGCACTGTCAAACCAGCTTACATTATCAGGATCAGCAATAGAACGCTCGACAAAATACAAGGCACCTTCTGAATAGTCTTCTCCTGTCAAAGCTCTTTCTACACTTTCTTTTGAACTTTCCGTTACATGAACAGAATAATATCTTCCATCTGCTGTTGGTGAAAACTGTACTGCCCCATTTTCCCTTTGAAAGACAACACCCTCGATGGAATCAGGAAACTCACCGGATTTCCAACGATTTAAAACAACATTCGCAACTAAGATTTTGCTCTTGATATCTTTGTCCGTTGCTTCTGCTTCTACAATCCTGCTTAAAATATTAAAATCCGTATCGGATATATGATAGATTCTCTTTGCAGGAAAAGACGATATCTTCGCCATAACATCGATTTGTTCTAAAGATTTCTGCAATGGCTCCGCCTCTGAAGCAATCTTTTTGTCTAATATTGTTTCATATGACTCTGCTACTGATAATTCCTGTAGACCGGTTTCTAATGTTTTAGCAGAAATCGTGACCGGAACAGCTGCTGCAATTAATAATATACTGACCGATGCCAGCCTCAAATATAATCGATTGTCCATTCTTACACTTCCTTTTCCATATGTACTATTTCAATTATATGCTCTCGAAAAATAAAGTATGTTACATATTTGTTATCAAATATACTTATATTTTTAACATTTTATTGTTATTTTATACATAAAACATGCTATACTAAATGATAAGCATTCAATATACATATAGAACACAAGGAGTTTACCATGAAACCGAGTATTTTATTATTTCAAATTTCAAAACCTCAATCTGTCAAATTAATCAAAGCATTATTACCATTGAAAATAAAAATTAAGAAAATCCGCACCGATGAATATTTTCTTCCGATCAAAAATCTGATTGAGCCCGGAAAAAACACCGTTTCAGATTCTTCAAAAGAATCTGCTGCTGAGTTAAGCGATCCGATGATCGTATTTGTAGGACTTTCAAATGCTCAATTAGACTATGCACTTGTCGCTATACGAAGAGCGGGCACCGGACCGATTCCTTATAAAGCAGTGATCACACCGTCAAACCAGGATTGGAACGCTTTTGAATTGCTAGAAGAATTGAAAATCGAACACGAAAAAATGCATTCTTAAATGCATTTTAACATTACAGTCAAACGAGCACAGAAGAAAAATTCTTCTGTGCCCATATCTCTTATGATTCAATTGTTATTTCTTCTTTTTCAGAAGATCCCACTCCAATTTATAAATCGTTCCTGTCGTTGCATTTACAATCACTTCGTATTTGCGTGTCTTCGTTTTAAATTCGATCTCGTAGCAGAGAATCCCTTTTTCATAATCTTTTTCCACTTTATAGTTCTTCTGGGATTTGCGTGCAACTACTTTTTTGTCAATTACCTTTCTCGCCTGACTCTTTGTGAGTTTTTTCTTGCCTTTTGTGATCTTTCTTAATTTCCATTCGCGTGCAAGAATCTTGCCGCTGTAAGCATCGATCTCAAATTCATATTTTCTTGCAGATGTTTTTCCTTCAACCTCATAATATTTCACTCCATGATCGGTTTCCAGTTCCATCGTCAGTTTCTTATCTTTTAGAGCGGTTGTATTCTTCTCAACAATGGAGCGAACCTTTGTTTTACTGATTACCTTTTTCGATGCTGCATTCACAGGTACCATTGTTGTAAAAGTTAATAAAGCTACTACCAACATAACAAATAAACGTTTCATCTTTTTCATGTTCTCCATCCTTTCTAAATTATAAAAATTTGTTTTTTATTCCTTAGTTATTTTATATGTTTAGTATAGTCTGGAAAAATGAGAATAAGATTAAAATTGAGAAAGAAAAAAAATTAATTATAAAACCTGAAACCTTTAGATAAAAAAGGTGCCCGAACAGATCTTTTCCTGTTCAGACACCTTTGATGTTTTATGCTTTTCCGTCATCAGCAAAAAAACGAGCCAGACGATAAGCCGGGTTATGTCGTGAATGGTCATCTATCTCGACTTACTGTTACCAGCAAGCTCCAGCGACCTACCTGAAGGCTGGCCGGGCAAGCCTTCGCGCCTTCTTCTTGGTCTTGCTTCGAATGGGGTTTACATGTGCCCTGCCTGTTACCAGTCAGGCGGTGAGCTCTTACCTCGCCTTTCCATCCTTACCATATACATATGGCGGTTTATTTCTGTTGCACTTTCCTTAGAGTCACCTCCACCGGACGTTATCCGGCATCCTGCCCTGTGAAGCCCGGACTTTCCTCACCTGTATAAAACAGGCGCGACCATTTATCTGACTCGATTCTTGATTCTAACACAATTTAAACGTTAAAGCAACCTCCACCGATAAATTCTCTTAAAATGGAACTTTTCGGAATTTGATCACTGCTAATATTTAAAAAATAATCAAGAAATTTTAGTAATCGTTTTGCCTCCTGATACTCCTTTGAATCTCTCGGAACTGCAAACAACAGCGGTTCGGCATATTGTTTTAATACAGCAAGTTCATATACCTGCGCCGAATTAAACATCACATCGGCTTCCTCCTGATATGGAAATATATTCTTTTCTTCTCCCGCCCGCACAGAATTCCATCTGGCAATCGTAGATTGCGCATCCGTTCCACGGGAACGGGCATCTCTAACGATACGTCGTATCAGTCTTCCATCTGTTGTTGGAATACGATTATGCTGATCAAGTGCCAGCTGCGTTAATGCGCTGACATAGATTTTATATTTATATCTTGAAGGAAGGTGATGTGACAGCTGATCATTCAACCCATGAATGCCTTCTATGATCAATACATCATTTTTCTCAATTTTCATCGGCTTTTCCTGCCATTCGCTCATACCAGAAATAAAATTATACCGTGGCATGAGGACTTCTTTTCCTTCCAACAGATCATTCATGCATTGATTAAACAAATCAATCTGCAGACATTCAATACTCTCAAAATCGTATTCTCCCTTCTCATCTAAAGGGGCAAGATGTCGATGTTTAAAGAAGTCATCTAAAGCAATCGGATGTGGATTTAACCCAACAATCCTCAGTTGTATCGCCAGTCTATGGGAAAATGTCGTTTTTCCGGATGAAGAAGGCCCTGCGATCAATATGATCCGTTTTCCATTCTCAGTAATGTCCCTGGCAATCTTGTATAGAAGATTCTCCTGCAACGCTTCCTGAACAAGGATCAGCTCATTGATCTTTCCATGCGTAACCATTTCATTTAAATCTCCCAAATGTGCAACATGCATTGTTTCAGACCAATCTTTCGAACGCTCTAACACACGTAAAAGTTTGGGCCGCTCTTCCAACGGCAATATGACACGCGGCTCTTGTCTTTTTGGCAAACGAAGCAGAAGATACGGTTCTTTATACTCCACCTGAAAGTATTTTAATTTCCCAGTAGATGGAACCATATAACCATAAAAATAGTCTTCATATCCACCAATACAATACATATTTGTGCGGGAAGATCTGCGATATTTGATCAAATTTACTTTGTCAAAGCGTTTCTGGTCCTGAAAATGCCTCACGGCATCTTCCGTACGCATATTATACTTTTCAATGGTTACGTCTTCCTTTACCAATTCTTCCATTCGTTTTTGAATTTGAATTGCATTCTTCTCTGAAAAGGCTGTGTCTCGCATTTTCAGTTCATAATAATAAGCATTTCCAACAGAATGAAGAATGACGATATTTCTTCCAGCCTCTTCTCCAAGCACATCATGCACGGCTTTACATAAAAGAAGATTCATACTGCGCTTATAGGTCAGATACCCGGGAGAAGAACCCGCATTCAAAAATTCAATCTGTTCTCCATCTAAAACCACTTTTTGCAGTTCTTTTAACTGATTTTCTCCAACCTGCACTAACATGATGTCCTCAAGACCTAATTGCTGTGCCAGCTGCTCATATGTGATATGTTCTGAAATTTCTAATTCCTGTCCATTCGCTGTTATATGAAGCATATCATCACCCACCTTCAAATCGATTTTTCTATAATACTTTATACGGACTTCCTGTTTTAACAGGTATTACTTCCAATTCGGTTTCCTTCTTTAAAAAGTCTGCCACATAATCAATAAAAATATATTCTGTTCCGTAATGCCCCGCCTCGATCACCGAAAGTCCCATATCCAATGCATCTAAACCTTCATGATGACCGATATCTCCTGTGATAATAACATCTGCGCCTTTTTGTACCGCCAATTCAGTCATACTGCGTCCAGATCCCGGTGAAACTGCAACCGTCCGAATCACCGTGTCTTCATCCCCAAAAAGCAACACGTGTTCCAGAGAAAGTTTGTCTTTTACAAATTGTACATATTCTCCCAGTTTTATCTCTTTTTGCAGTTTGGCAATTCTTCCGATTCCCTCTAGCTTACCATCCAGATCAACTGTTATTTCCAAAGGCTTTGCATCCTTTGGAAAATCCAGACATTCACCCGCTAAAGCGGCCATGCCGATGACATCAAAATTTGTGTGCATCGCAAAAACAGAAATATGATTCTCAATCAGTTTTAGAATTTTCGCTCCAATAAATCCATCATCATTTACTTGTTTCATGGACGAAAAAATCATCGGATGATGTGTAATGATCATATCTGCTCCCTCTTGCACTGCACGATCAACTATTTCGCTGGTGGCATCCAGTGCAACAAGGACTTTTTTGATCTCCTGATCGGTATGTCCCACTAAAAGACCGACATTATCCCAAGAACATGCATATTCTTTTGGTGCAAATTTTTCTAATAAATCCATTAATTTACGATTGATCATAGTACGCGTACGCTCCTTTTATCTGTTCTATCTGTTTCTCAATCTCTGCTTTTCTTCGATTTGCAGATTCTGTATCCACGTCCATTAGATGTTTAAAAATCCCTTTCATTGTATGATAACCATTCTGCAAATATTCCTTTAAAACCGGATGATTCTGCTTTAATAAAAGCGGTCCATAAATGAGCTCCAATTCTGTTAATTTATACCGAACTCCTTTTTTTGCCTTTATTGCAACGTAGTATTTTCCATCTTCGATCAGCATCTCTTCCTGTATGATCTCATAGCAGTGTTCCATTAAAAAACCGCGCACTTTAAACCATTCTGACTGAGGCTGCAAAATCAATTCATCCGGCAGTTTTTCTATTCCATCATTTAAGATCTTTGTCATCAAATCGCCGCCCATACCGGCGATTACCGCCGTATCAGCTTCGCCTGATCGATATTTTTCAAATCCATTAGAAAGACGGCATACTGCTTTGCTCTCAAAGCAGTATGCCTTTATATGATCTTCTGCTCTTTTTAAAGGGCCTTCTCCAATATCCATTGCTATGGCTGTTGGAATTTTCCCTTTTTGTAATAAATAAATCGGTATGTATCCATGGTCCGTTCCAATATCTACCAGACGATTTCCTTCTGAAACCATTTGTGCAATCATTTGCAAACGCTTTGATAATTCCATAGATTCACCCTTATTAATCCAAATAATCTTTTAACTTACGGCTTCTGCTCGGATGCCGTAATTTACGAAGTGCCTTTGCCTCGATCTGTCGGATACGCTCTCTCGTTACATTGAATTCTTTTCCAACTTCTTCCAGTGTGCGGGCACGTCCATCCTCTAATCCGAAACGCAGACATAATACCTTCTGTTCACGTTCTGTTAAAGTTTCCAATACTTCTACTAACTGTTCTTTCAACAAGGTAAAAGCTGCTGCTTCCGCCGGAACCGGTACATTATCATCCTGGATAAAATCACCAAGATGACTGTCTTCTTCTTCCCCGATCGGAGTTTCCAAAGATACCGGTTCCTGGGAAATTTTTAAAATCTCACGAACACGTTCTACCGGCATGTTCATCTCCTCTGCGATTTCCTCTGGAGTCGGTTCGCGTCCTAATTCCTGCAATAACTGGCGGGAAACTCTGATCAGCTTGTTGATCGTCTCTACCATATGAACCGGAATACGGATCGTTCTCGCCTGATCGGCGATTGCCCTTGTAATCGCCTGACGAATCCACCAGGTTGCATAGGTACTAAATTTGAAGCCTTTGTCGTAATCAAATTTTTCTACCGCTTTGATCAATCCCAAATTTCCTTCCTGAATCAAATCTAAAAACAGCATACCACGTCCAACATAACGCTTTGCGATACTGACAACCAGTCGAAGGTTCGCCTCTGCTAATTTTTTCTTGGATTTCTCTCCGAGATCTAAGATACGATTCAGCTCTTTTAATCTCGCATCGTAAATGACCTTTTCTTCTGCAGATGCACCTTCCATCTTCTCTTTTATCGCTTCAAGTTCTTCCTGTGCCTTAAGTCCCTCTTCCATATTCTGAGCAAGTTCTTTCTCTTCCTCAGCCGTTAATAATGGCACCTTTCCAATTTCTTTTAAATACATGCGCACCGGATCTTCAATACTGACATTATCCGGAATCGATATGTCAATATCTTCAACTGTTTCATCTTCAAGATCGTCAACAAGATCCTCGTCATCTTCTGTAATTGTCAGCATATCAATGCCTTTTTCTTCCAGGTAAGCATAAATCGTCTCTATCAGATCAGAAGTAAGGTTAAATCCTTTAAAATGTTCTTCCACCTGAGAATATTCCAGTGTGTTCTTATTTTTCTTACCTATCGCTACGAGTTCTTCAAGTTTCTGGGTGAACTTTAACATTGTTTCTTCCATGCTCTTCATCCTTCCATTTCTCATATTTTTACCAATCTATAAAGAAATATGCAATTTCATAATATCGGTTTTTTCTTTTATCAATTGCTGCCACTCCAAAATATCATTCGAATGGCTCATTTTATATTCAAGGCTTGCTAATTTTACTTTTCGGACAATATCCGTAATCACTTTATCATTATCCTCCGGCAAAGGTGCCATCTTTAATCTCGCATTAAACAAGCCTGCAACCTGTTTTTGTTCTTCGGCATCTACAAATTGATTAATAATCCTTGCCGGTATCACTTTTCCGTCTGTTTCAAACTGATCAAACAGCATGATCGCAACGGAATGATACATCGGCTCCAGAAAGTCCTCTGGAGTAATCACTCCCTGCAGCTTTTCAAATAATACCGGTTCATTTACAAGCCATGTCAGTAAAAGTTTCTGAGGCTGTTTTTTGCTTTCCTCTTTCGCCTCGTTTCTCCCCGACCGACTGACAGGAGCTGCTCTCTCATCTTTCCTGGCATATCCCAGTACACCATAATGATTTACCAGGGACTCCAGTTCCTTTTTTGAAACCATGTATTGATTGGAAACTGCTTCGATATAATTATTCCTTTCTAAAGGTTCTTCTATCTTCGCCAGTTCTTTTGCCATTTCGTGGAAACATTTTGTCTTCTCCTCCGGATCATTCATCTGATATTGTCCGGCAATCTGTTCCATCTGAAACATAAAACTGCTTTTGGCCTCCCTGATTCTCTGTTCCATCGCATCAATTCCCTCACCTTTTATGAATTCATCCGGATCTTTGTACGGTTTTAAATCTAAAACGCGAATCGAAAGCCCCGCTTCTTTCAGTATTGGAATTGCCCGTTCAGCAGCTCGGATTCCGGCATCGTCACTGTCAAAGGATAGAATAACTCTGTCCGTATACCTCTTTAACAAAATCCCATGTCCAGGTGTAAATGCAGTGCCCAGAGATGCCACCGCATTCGTAAATCCAGCCTGATGCATAGAAATCACGTCGAGATAGCCCTCACATAAGATCAATTCTTTTCGCCTGGTGCTCTTCGCAAAATTAAGACCATATAAATTTCGGCTTTTGTCGAATAGTTTCGTCTCCTGCGAATTCAGATATTTGGGACTTCCATCCCCCATAACCCGGCCGCCAAAACCGATTACGCGATTATTCACATCCATAATCGGAAACATAACACGATTCCAGAACTTATCACTGCCACCATATTTTTCATTGATCATAACCAGGCCCGAAGATTTTAGTTCTTCATCCGTATATCCTCGCTGCCGCAAAAACTGATATAGATCATCTCTGTATATATCTGCGAATCCTAAGCCAAAATGCCTGATCGTCTCCTCCGTAATTCCCCTTTTCTGCAAATACTGTATTCCTTTTTCTCCACGTTTTCGGTGAAGCAGCACGTAAAAATACTGTGCGGCCAGTTTATTCATCTCTCGCAGTCTTGCCCGTTCATCTGCTTCTTTTCTCGCTGCCGGAGTTGACTCCTGTACGGGAAGTTCCATGCCCGCGCGCTGCGCCAATGACTGCATCGCTTCAGGAAATGTCATATTCTCATATTCCATTAAAAAAGTGAATACATTACCACCGGCACCACATCCAAAACAATAATACATCTGCTTGTCCCTGCTTACCGAAAATGAGGGTGATTTTTCATTATGGAATGGACATAATCCAAAATGAGAACTGCCTTTTTTCTTTAAAGAAACATAACTGGAAATCACATCGACAATATCATTCCGGCTCCTGACTTCTTCAATTAATTCATCAGAATAGAGCATATATCCTTCCTCCCTTCCAAATACACGAAAAATTGAATGTATTCTTTATCTATCCCTCTAATATATATTATTCTACAAAAAATGATATATTCCTTTTTTTTCTGAAAACCGGCATGTTTTCTGCTTTATGAATATAAAAACAAAAGCTTCAAAAAATAAGGTGAAACACAAAATGCGTTTCACCTTATTTTTTCTCCTTGCTCTGGGATAGTGTCTTCTCACCAGATACTAATAATACTTCTTGCTTCCCCAAAGATTCCTTTTCTTCAGTTCCATATACTCCTGATATGCATCTTCTAGGATTTTCCGTTCATTGGGGAATTTTAGCATATGATAGGCTTCGTGATATTTATAATATCCTGAGTCTAAAAAGTATTCTTCTTTTTGAGGTCTTGAATAATAGTTATGCGACATCATCAAATACCAATACACATTCTTTACAACCGTATCATTATAGGTGCGAAAAGAATACTGGCTCTTTCCTGCATATTTGATAATAGAAGCATCGACTCCCGTCTCCTCTTTTACTTCGCGTAATGCAGTCTCCTGAAATTCTTCTCCATCTTCTACTGTTCCTTTCGGAAGCACCCAACCTTCATACTTATGCTTGTAATTCTTGTATAATAGAAGTACCTTTCCCCTATAAATTACCACTCCGCCACAGCTAATTGCTTCTTTCATAGCAAACCTCCTGTAACTGCAAGTGTATTCTTAATACAATTATATCATCTACCTATACATTTTCAACAAATTCGGCCTGTTTTTTATTAAAATTTAATGAAATCATTCATCCGTTTTATTGATTTAACTCATTATTATAATAAGAATCAAATACTCTTTTTGCAATTGGTGCTGCGGACTGTCCTCCGCTTCCTCCATCTTCTACAAGCACACTGACAACCAGATCCGGATCATCGACATTTGACATTCCCACAAACCATGCATGCGAATCTTTATTTGAATTATACTCTGCAGATCCTGTTTTTCCTGCCACCGTATATTGGGATGTTTTTAATACAGATCCTGTTCCATCGCTGATCACCGCAGTCAGCATCTCTTTCATAGTATCTGCCTCATCAGATGATAAAGCTTCCGCATATTCTGTTGACTTGTATTCTTTGATCGTTCCACCATTGTAATTTTCAATATGATCGGCAAGATACGGTTTCATGATGACACCTTTATTCGCAATCGCACACATAATCAAAGCATTGTTTAATGGCGTAATCAAAGTATCGCCCTGTCCGATTACGATCTGCGGCATCAAACTTTTATCCGTTTTTTTTGTCACTTTAAAACTGCTTTTTTTATTGCTGACATCAATCGGTATTTTCTTATTGAATAATAAATCTTCTGCAAGCTCTTTTAGATTTCCTTTATTCAGATCACTTCCCAATTCTACGAATGCTGTATTGCAGGACTTTGCAATCGCCTGTTTTAAATTCACGGTTCCATGGGCGGTTCCATGATAACAGGAAATTTTATTACTGTTTTTAATAATGGATGAAGTACATTGGTAGCTAAAATCATCATAATTTTTATTTTCTCGTATATACTCCAGTGCGGTTATCATTTTAAATGTCGATCCGGGTGGATATAGTCCCTGAGTGGCGCGATTGATGAGTACAGAATCCGAAGATGCATTTAACCTACTCCATTCGCTTTCAATATAATTCGGATCAAAATCCGGTTTTGAGACCATTGCAAGCACCTTTCCGGTTGATGGATCGATTGCGATCACTGCTCCATCCTGATCTCCTAACGCTTCATATGCTGCTTTCTGTAATCTTGTATCCAAAGTCGTATACAGATCATCTCCATTGTTCTTATCACCCTTTATTAAGTTTACAACCTGCATGAACAGATTTGCATTGGACGTTAAAAGTTGATAATTATAAGAGCCCTCCAATCCGGATCTTCCATTCTTATCAAAACCGACAACATGGGCAAACATTTTGCCATATGGATAATCTCTCTGTTCATTTCCGGAAGAATCCAGTACCGTCTGGGCAAGCACTTTATCATTGCTGCTGATAATTCTTCCGCGAACCACTTTCTCTGCAAAAGCACTCTGACGCTTGTTATGTGAATTCGCAATTACTCCACTGCTGTCCACGATAATAAACTTTACCATATATCCGATCAATGCCAAAAACAACATCACAAAAATATACGTAATCTGAAGAATCTGCCGATTTGCCTTTTTTCTTTTCTTTCTCGGTCGTTCCGGACGTTCTTCGTATTGTAAAAACTGTTCTTCTTCTATTTGAGGATTATCTTTCTGCTTTTTCTTCCAAAACGCCATCGTCTTTCACCTCTTTCCGATTCGAAATCATATATAGCCCCTGTATAATGCCAAACATCAACATCGTACAAGCAACCGATGTGCCTCCATAACTGACTAATGGCAATGTTACCCCGGTCAGCGGAATAAATTTCGTTACGCCTCCGACATTTAAAAACACCTGGAAAATGTAGCATATACCAAATCCGAGACATAATAATTTGTAAAATAACCCTTTAATTCTTGTAGAAATCTGCATGATCGATAAAAACATACTAATGCAGATCAAGATAACACAAAGAGCAAACAGCACACCGAATTCCTCGCATATTCCTGAAAAAATGAAATCTGATTCATAAATCGGCACATCTGTCGGCCGTCCCTGATTTAATCCAAGTCCAAACCACCCTCCTGTGCCAATAGCAAATAAGGATTGACAAATCTGATATCCTTTTCCGTCAATGATCGCAAACGGATCCTTCCAGGCCATCACACGCTCTTTTACGTGATTAAATATAAAATATGCACCAATAGACGCGATTGCCCCCGATCCGAAGCCTGCTAACAGATAGATCAATTTCGCAGTAGCCGCATAAAGCATCATCATATAAATCATGAAAAACAAAAGTGCTGCTCCCAGATCCTTTTCAACAACTAATACACAGACATATAATGCTGCTATCACCGTCACTTTTATCAGATCATTAAATTCCTTCGCCTTGCTCAACATCGAAGCAACAAAAAATACAAAAATAATTTTAACTATTTCAGATGGCTGGAAATAAAAGTTTTCGGTAATCTTGATCCAGTTGGTTGAACCATGTATATTAGAACCAAAGAACAATACTACTAATAAAATACCAAATCCACTCATTGCATATACCCAGCCCAGTTTATTTAAAAAAGTCATTTTTTCAATACACAGCGGAATCAACGCAGTAATCAAAAATGAAGCAGCAACGATGATAAATTGTTTTACTGCCAAGTCAAAGGATAACCTTGTCAGCATAATAAATCCAATTCCTAAAAGAAAACACATATTATTCAGCATTTTTCTGGAACACCGCTTATAGATCTTCGGATATATCAGCATGATCGCTTCAAAAAATACAATCTGAGCCGCAAAAAAGAACAATACATTCAGCTCCCATGTCTGAATAAACAATACAAAATAACACACAAAATGAAAGGTAAATAAATACCACACCTGATTATCCAGTATATCCGTGATCCTTTCCGTGGATTTATTGCCCAAAAACACCGTAAAACTGGACAACGTATAAATGAGACACAAGATTAAAATTAAATATTTTGAGACAATTGTAATTAAACTAACCATAGTATCACCTATTCAATTCCTCTTTTGAAATGCCCTTTCGTATAATTTTTCCCATTTCTATTCCCTTCCAATACAGAAATTACTTCTGTCGGAGATTCGATCGTAAAACGATAGATCCTGCCTCCCGGATTCAAATCATCTACTTCATGCTGTAAGTTCTCCAAACATAATGGTTCCCCATTATAAATCACATTGTAACAATAATAACAAAAATTCCGTACCGGAAACTCTTTGCGATAACGGTCTTTTAATGTCAAACAAACTTCTTTTTTCTGACATTTTAAATGATTTTTCACCTGGCATTGCGCGCTGATCATCAACGGTTGATGTCCGTAAACGATCAAATCCGCATCTGAGCGTTTCAATTGCTTTAGTTCTATCTCATTTAATTCGACAGGAAGTATAAATCTCACTTCGCATCCTGCATATTGACGATAAAACGCTTCGGCCGCAGGATGATACGCATAGAGAGAGCTATCGAGAATCATACGTTTATCAAATTGATCGAACCCGCGTATAAATGCAAATTCGTCCAGAGTTCTGACTAAAATTCCATCATGGCATCCTTTTGATATCAGATTACGATACTTCTGCCATTCATCCTTCGCCCTTTTATGAAAGACATATGGCATCATATAATAAATCTCTTTTCCAGCATTATGACATTGTTCCGAAAAACTCTCCCACCGTTCAAACGGAAGCAATTCTGCCTGCAGATAAATCGCGTCAATTCCGTGATGGGTAAGAACGGCCTCTGCCTGTTTCATATCGGAAACCATTGCAATCGTCTGATTCCGTGTATCCTCTGTTTTAAGCTCTGCCTTTCCGAGTTCCGTTTTACTGATCTGTTTTTTTATGTCATGGCGCTTTTTCTGTCTGAGAATCGACTTTTCCATCTCCATTAAAGCATTTCTTCGCAATTCCTTAATAGCTCCCATCGGCAGAAATCCTTTCCCTTCAAGGATGATTTCTTCTATCTCCAGAGAAAACGGTGTTCCTCCAGTCTTTTGCAACTGCTTTTTCAAATGCTCCTTTGTCACCGGTTGATTTTGTGCTTCCTGCACTTCTTCTCCAGTGACTGTAACAGAAATATCATCATTCCATACACGCATCATAACAGGTTTTCCAACGGAAAATGTGATATTTCCCTTAATATTTTCTTTCTTTTCTATTCTGATAATCTGCTCATTTAATTCATTGAGCAATTTTTGATTTCTAGTACGATAAATGGACATTCCCGGTCTCAATTTCCGAATCTGTTTTCCATTTAAGGAAATCAGACTGCCGCATTTTGCATCGATCGGCGAGGTCAGCTCAACCTTATGCTCCTTGTCAAGGCTAATTTCTAAAATATCCTGTTTGTGAATATCTGCTTCGCAATAAAAAATCACTTTATTCTTACGGATTTCTTTAATCTTTCCTACGTAATATCCCATATGGTTCGGGCGCTTCATCGACATCATGTCCCGTCCATTATGTGTCAGATAATATCCCTTTGTAAAACCGCCGCGGTTATATAATTCCAGCAACTCCTGCATATCCCGCTGCCGTACCTGATACCGGTCCGCATGTTCCATATAAAGATCCACGTACCGCCTGTAATGTTTTGTCACCGCCGCAACATATTCCGGACGCTTCATTCGACCTTCAATTTTTAACGAATTTGCCCCGGCGCTTAAAATCTCCGGTAAAATCTCAACAGAACATAGGTCACGCGGACTTAACAAGTAACTTTCACCATTTTTATTGATCTTTTTTTTATCTTGATATAAATCATATGGAAGACGGCAAGGCTGAGCACACCGACCGCGATTTCCGCTCCTCCCTCCGAGCATGCTGCTCATCAAACACTGGCCGGAATAAGAAAAACACAGTGCTCCATGAACAAATGTCTCAATCTCCAGATCTGTCTGCTTTCTGATCTCTGAAATTTCCTCTAATGACAATTCTCTCGCAGGAACCACTCGGGTAAATCCCAATTCTTGTAAAAACTTTGCGCCCTCCACGCCCATAACAGTCATCTGTGTGCTCGCATGCAGATCCAGTCCGGGGAATTGCTGACGGATCATCTGTGCAGCCCCCATATCCTGAACAATTACCGCATCCAATCCTTCTTTATAGTATGGTAGAAGATATTCATACAGTTCTTCAAATTCATTCGTCTTAAAAAGAGTATTAATCGTCATATACAGCTTTTTGTTATGCAGGTGCGCATAATGAATTGCTTTTTTCATCTCTTCTTCCTGAAAATTCCCCGCATATGCCCTGGCACCAAACTTCTGTCCACCTGCATAAACAGCATCTGCACCCGCTTTCACAGCCGCTTCCAAACTCTCAAAAGAACCTGCAGGTGATAACACTTCAATCAAACTCATTTTATTTTTATTCATCTGTAATCCTCTGTTCCAATTTCAGCACCTCTTTTTGAAGTCTGATAATCTGTTCCTTATATTCAGAAATCATTTTCTGCAGCGTTTCACATTGAATCTTGGCATCGATCAATTCATGTTTCGTCTCATATAACTGTCGCTCCCTTTCTGATGCCTCTGTATCCATATGTTCCAATTCTTCTCTGCATTTAAAATATTCATCTGCCAGATTCAATGATAAGAATAGATTCTGATACTCTAATGACATCTTATCATATCCAGCAGTTTTTGATAATTCGCGCATCTTCCGATCAATATATCGTGCCAGTTTCTGTAAATACTCCTCGCTTTCTGTTCCGGTCAGCTGATATACTTTTTTATTAATAATTACTTCTATTGAATTCTTCCCCATGGTATCTTCACCTCTGTTCTTCCGGCACATCAATTCCAAAATGCTTGTATGCCCGTTTTGTTACCACACGACCTCTCGGAGTCCTTTTAATCAGACCATTTTGTATCAAATATGGTTCATAAACATCTTCGATCGTCCCTGAATCTTCTCCAATTGCAGCGGCTAATGTATCTAACCCTACCGGCTTTCCTTCAAACTTCTCAATCATTGTAAATAATAAATTCCGATCAATCTGATCAAGGCCAAAAGAATCCACTTCCAACTGGTCAAGCGCTGACTTTGCAACCTTACGGGTAATCACTCCATCAAACTGAACCTGCGCAAAATCCCTCACACGCTTTAACAAACGATTCGCCAGTCTCGGAGTACCTCTGGATCTTCTTGCAATTTCTGCCGCTCCCTCTGAATCGATCTCAACTTCTAAAACTTCTGCAGAACGTCTGACAATCGTCTGCAGTTCATCATTGGTATAAAAATTAAGTCGGTTCACAACTCCAAAACGATCTCTAAGCGGTGCCGTTAACATGCCGGCCCTTGTCGTCGCTCCTATGAGTGTAAAATGCGGTAGATCTAAGCGGATAGATCTTGCTCCCTGTCCTTTTCCAATGATAATATCAATCGCAAAATCCTCCATCGCTGGATATAAAACTTCTTCTACCTGCCTGTTTAATCGATGGATCTCATCGATAAATAGAACATCGCCTTCCGACAAATTGTTTAAAATTGCTGCCAGTTCTCCCTGCTTTTCGATGGCCGGTCCCGATGTAATCTTTAAATGGACTCCCATCTCATTAGCAACGATTCCAGCCAATGTCGTTTTCCCAAGCCCAGGCGGTCCATACAGCAATACATGATCCAGCGACTCTCCGCGTTCCTTTGCAGCCTTAATAAAAATCTGAAGGTTATTTTTTACTTTTTCCTGCCCAATATAGTCATTCAGCATCTGCGGACGTAAATTACTTTCGATCATAATATCTTCGTCCATAAATTCAGTTGTAATCATTCGATCTATCATCTGTCTTCACTCTCTTTTTTATTTAAAAAATCATCCTCTTAAGTGCCGCCTTCAACAGAGTCTCTGTATCCATAGATTCCCTGCCTTCTACAGCCTGAATACTCCGGTAAGCTTCTGAATTCGAATATCCAAGACTTACCAATGCCTGCGCAGTTAATGCGACAACGTCTTCTGTTCCATCCATGAACAAATCTGTCTGCAATACTTCTTCCTCCGGTTCTTCCAGTTCAAACTTGTCCTTTAAGTCAAGAATAATGCGCTTTGCACCCTTAGGTCCAATCCCCGGTGTCTTGCATATCGTCTTTGTATCATCACTTAATATTGCAAACTTCAGTTCACGAACCGACAGCGTGGATAGTACAGCAAGTGCAACCTTCGGTCCAATGCCATTTACTGTAATCAAAAGTTTAAACATATCGAGATCTTCCCGTGTGAGAAATCCATACAATCCAATCGCATCTTCCCGAACATACATATAAGTATAGATTATGCAATCCGCACCGACTTTTGGCAAATGCTCCGCTATGACCGGTGTCTTAATATCATATCCAATACCCTGATTCTCTAAAATAATACTGTCAGTCATAATCGCCGCTAATGTTCCTTTTATATATGATATCATATTATTTTCCTTTCAAAACAATCCATTGACTTTTAGTATACCATACATTCGAACATTTGTCCGTAAAGAATTCTATCTTGCGAAATAATCAGAAAACACATATAATTTTTACTGTGAATTAGAAACAATCCGTAATCACTTTTCATGCCTTAATCTACTAAGATCCCGGACAGAAACCACCTACATTTTGAAAGGAAAACTACAGATGTTACAGATTACAAAAGAAATTTCATATACCCCCTCTTATCCTGTTGATAGGGATACTTTTTTCTTATGCATTGATACAACAGGATTTCAGGCTGAAGTCTCGGCCATCGCAACAATCGGCATTGCCTATTTATCTAATCAAAAGATCATCATAGAACAATGGTTTAACAATTCCGGCTTAGATCAAAAAGAACTTCTCCTTGCCTTTTTTGAAAAAATACACTCTAAACACGCTGTTATCACCTATTACGGCAACCGCTTTTCACTGCCCTTTCTTGAGAAAAAGTGCCAGGAATACAATCTGATCAACCCGCTTTCCTCCATGGAATCCAAAGACTATTATGAAATGATTCATCCGTTTCAAAGAATTTTGGGGCTTTCATCATGCCGACAGTCTGCAATTGAAGCTTATTTCGGATGTCAGCGCTCATCAAATCTATCCGGTAAAAAACTGGTAAGAGCATATCAGAACTATATAAAGAAACCGGATACAGCTGACGCCGAAGCCATATTACTTCATAATCAGGACTCTCTAGAAATTTTATTGCAGCTGATCTCCATTTTTTCTTACAACGATCTTCTCCATGGAAATTTTACAGACTGCCGCATACAATCAATTACTTCAAAACAGATTCTATTTTGTTTTGATCTTCCATTCGCTATCCTAAAATCACTACAGTATTCCGCACCAGACTGTCATTTATCCCTATGCGACAAAAAAGGCCTCCTCAGCCTTTCCATTGATAACAATATGCAGTTTAAGCATTATTTTCCAAATCCAAAGGATTACTATTATCTGACCGTTGAGGATCGTGCCGTACACAAAAGCCTTGCTTCTTATGTCCCAAAGGAATTCAAGCAAAAAGCCACACACGCTACCTGCTATGAAAAACTTTCTGTTGAACATCCGGCTTTAAGACAGAAACATTCATTGTGTCAATTCATTGTTGATACAATCAGGCATCTTATTTGTATCTCATAAATTGTGATTTGTCGAAAACTTCTTGGAATGGGACTGGTGCGACAGAATAGCGGAACAACATAGGCAGTCTGGATTTTACCCATAGTCCGAGCCTAA
>JAUNOI010000104.1 GCA_030531165.1 Lachnospiraceae bacterium | reverse complement strand
GAAAAGGAAAGATAAAATTCTCAGAAGTGAGGGGACAGTCGAAAAAAGGTCGTTTTTCAGTTCTCCTGCAAAGATATATATAATATGGAGCGCAGAAAGTGAAGAAGATAATAGGTTCAGTTTTTACAAGTATCATGTTGCTGTTCTTTGATCAATATACAAAATTTATGGCAGTTCTGTATTTAAAGGATCAAAGGCCAATAGAACTAATAAAAGATGTTTTCGAATTGAGATATTTGGAAAACCGGGGAGCTGCCTTTGGTTCCCTTCAGGGCAAACAGTTGTTTTTATTAGTAATTACAGGGGTTGTATTGATTTTTTTGATTTATGCATATCTGAAAATGCCGTTTCAAAGACGCTATTATCCGTTAGGATTTACGGTTATACTATTGTTTGCAGGGGCGATTGGAAACATGATCGATCGCATCAGCCATAAATATGTCGTAGATTTTCTCTATTTTAAATTGATTGATTTTCCAATCTTTAATGTGGCTGATTGTTATGTTACGATTGCAGCGATATTGCTGATCATATTAATTTTATTCGTTTATAAAGATGAAGAATTACAATTTTTATGATCGTCCGGTGAATAAAATAGCGTTGAGAATGAACAGGAACGAAAGGACAGGGAAAAAGACAGGCAGAAACAATGAAACAGGGGATAAGGATTGATCGTTATTTAGCGGAACAATATCCGGAATATTCCAGATCTTACCTACAAAAGCTGATAAAAGATGGTGATGTTCTGGTAAATGGAAAACAGAGAAAAGCAAATTATAAATTAAATGAAGAAGATATAGTATCGATAGAAATTCCGGAACCGAAAGAAGTGGATATTGTTGCTGAATCGATTCCGTTGGACATCGTATATGAAGATCAGGATATAATTATTCTAAATAAGCAGAAAGATATGGTAGTGCATCCGTGTCCCGGACACTATACGGGCACTCTGGTTAATGGACTTTTGTATCACTGCAAAGATGAATTGTCGGGAATTAATGGAGAATTACGTCCAGGAATCGTTCATCGGATCGATAAAGATACGACAGGACTTTTGGTTATATGCAAAAATGACCATGCACATCAATGCATTGCCGAACAATTAAAGGTGCATTCTATTACACGAAAATACCACGCAATTGTATATCACAATATCCCGGAAGATGAAGGAACCATTCAGGCTCCGATCGGGAGAAATCCAAATGACCGCAAAAAGATGGCAGTCAATAATAAGAATGGAAAACATGCAGTCACACATTATCGTGTACTGGAACGTTTACAGAATAAATACACATACGTTGAATGTTCACTAGAGACGGGCAGAACCCATCAGATTCGTGTACATATGGCGCATATTCATCATCCGCTTGTCGGAGATGCGGTATATGGACCGAAGAAAGACAAGTTTGGACTGCAGGGACAATGTCTGCATGCAAAAGTACTTGGATTTATTCATCCGACTACAAATGAATATGTGGAATTTGATTCCCCTTTACCGGATTATTTTGAACAGATGCTGCAAAAGCTTCGTTAGATGGAATAACAGCAAAGGAGATTAAAATGAAATATAAGTATAAGATAGGATTTATTGGCTGTGGAAATATGGCCTCTGCCATGATTGGCGGTATTGTAAAACGAAATATTTTGAAACCGCAGGAGATTATCGCATCGAATCGCAGTCAGGAGAAATTAACTTCAATTCAAAAAGAATGCGGAATTGATGTGACAACGAACAATCTGTTGGTTGCAGAAGAAGCGCGGATGATCGTATTGGCCGTAAAACCAATGTTCTATGAAGATGTGATCAAAGAAATCAAGAAAGTTGTGAAAAAATCTCAGATCATCATAACGATCGCTCCGGGAATCGATATGGATCGGATTGGATATTTATTTGGCCAGGAGATGAAGATTGTCCGTACAATGCCGAATACACCGGCTATGGTTTGTGCGGGTATGACGGCAGCATGCTGTAATGAGGCTGTTGAAGAAGATGAAATTGCCGAAGTATGTCGTATTTTCGATGGATTTGGCAAGACAGAATTGATTCCTGAGCGGCTGATGGATGCAGTTGTTGCGGTTAGCGGAAGTTCTCCGGCATATATCTATATGTTGATTGAAGCAATGGCTGATGCGGCAGTCGCAGAAGGGATGCAGAGAGCACAGGCATATCGTTTTGCCGCACAGGCAGTATTGGGCAGTGCAAAGATGGTATTGGAGACAGGAAAGCATCCGGGAGAATTAAAAGATATGGTCTGTTCTCCGGGAGGTACAACGATTGCAGCTGTTATGGAGTTAGAGAGGACAGGATTTCGTTCCGCAGTTATGGAAGCAATGAAAGTATGTGCGGACAAATGCAGAGATTAGAAAAATAGATAAAAATACAATGAAACACTTTACATAATTTTTTGTCTATGATATAATTTTCAAGGTTTGAACCTTATACCAAGAACAAGGATACTCCAACCGGTTCCTAGTATTGGGCGATTATAATATTTTATCAGGAGGAATATCATTATGATTACAACAGAACAAAAAGCACAGATTATTGCAGAATATGGAAGAAGCGAAGGAGATACAGGTTCTCCAGAAGTACAGATCGCTTTATTAACAGCAAGAATCAACGATTTACAGGAACATTTCAAAGTTCATCCAAAAGATCATCATTCAAGAAGAGGACTTTTGAAAATGGTAGGTCAGAGAAGAGGATTATTAGCATATCTTAAGAAAATTGATATTGAGAGATATCGTACATTAATTGAAAGATTAGGACTTCGTAAATAGTCAGTGCAGTTTAGGCCGGGAAAGTTTTCCCGGCTTTTCTTACGCGAAGGCACAAGGCAAGCGAAAGTGCTTGCATTTCCATTTGCCATCGCACGCGAACCGTATGAAACTCGCGGAGCGTGTTTCATACGGTTGTTGAATGGAGAAACACTTGCAAATATATAATATGAATGCTATAATTAATAAGATTGTGGAGAGACGTTAACCGAGACTACTGAAAAGTTCATTAGATCATAGTGAGTTTCTCAGTTGTTTCGGCGTCTTCCATAATATGATTTACGTTTTATCCAATTATATGAATAGGAAAAGGAGAACAGTGAAATGACAAAGACATTTACAATGGATCTTGCCGGTCGTCCGCTTGTTGCGGAAGTTGGCAGAGTGGCAGCTCAGGCGAACGGGGCGGTATTGTTGCATTATGGAGAGACAGTTGTGCTGTCGACAGCAACGGCATCGGAAAAACCGCGTGATGGAATTGATTTTTTCCCATTGAGCGTAGAATATGAAGAAAAGATGTATGCGGTAGGAAAGATTCCGGGAGGATATTTAAAACGCGAGGGAAAAGCTAGTGAGAATGCAGTTTTGACAGACCGCGTGATTGATCGTCCTATGAGACCGTTATTTCCAAAGGACTACCGAAACGATGTTACTTTGAATAATCTTGTATTATCTGTAGATCCTGACTGCAGCCCTGAGTTGACCGCAATGATCGGTTCTGCGATGGCAACTGCTATTTCCGATATTCCATTTGATGGACCAACTGCGTCTACGCAGATTGGTTTGATCGATGGAGAATATATCGTGAATCCAACAACAGAACAGGCAAAGATTTCTGATCTTGCTTTGACGGTTGCTTCTACAAAGGAAAAAGTAATTATGATCGAAGCTGGAGCGAAGGAAGTTCCGGAAGATGTTATGTTGCTTGCAATTTTCAAAGCGCATGAAGTGAATCAGACGATTACTGAATTTACAGAAAAGATCGTAGCAGAATGTGGAAAGCCAAAACATGAGTATGAGCATTTTGATGTGCCGGCTGATATGTATGAGGATATGGTTGCCTTTATTACACCGGAAGCGATGGAAAAGGCTGTATTTACAGATGATAAGCAGACAAGAGAAGCGAATATCAGTGTGATTAAGGAGCAGTTGGAAGAACATTATGCAGAGAATGAAGAGTGGCTTGCACATATTGACGAAGCTGTCTATAAATTCCAGAAATTAACAGTGCGTAAGATGATCTTAAGAGATCACAAACGACCGGATGGCCGTGATATAAAAGAAATTCGTCCATTATCTGCTGAGATCGATACCATTCCACGAGTTCATGGTTCAGGTTTATTTAAACGTGGACAGACTCAGGTGCTTACATTAACAACACTCGGCTCTTTATCAGAAGCGCAGAGACTGGATGGGCTTGATTTTGAGGAAAAGACAAAGCGTTATATGCATCATTATAATTTCCCGTCTTATTCCGTTGGAGAAACACGTCCAAGCAGAGGTCCTGGACGTCGTGAGATTGGGCATGGTGCTCTGGCAGAAAGAGCATTAGTTCCTGTATTGCCGTCGGAGGAAGAATTCCCATATGCAATCCGGACAGTGTCTGAAGTGTTAGAATCAAATGGTTCTACATCACAGGGAAGTATTTGTGCATCTTCGTTGTCCCTGATGGCGGCTGGTGTTCCTATTAAAGCCCCTGTAGCAGGTATTTCCGTCGGTCTGGTGACAGGTGAAACAGACAATGATTATATTGTATTGACGGATATCCAGGGACTGGAAGATTTCTTTGGTGATATGGACTTTAAAGTTGCGGGTACGGAAAAAGGTATTACGGCAATTCAGATGGATATTAAGATTCATGGTTTAACAGATCAGATCATTACAGAAGCAATCGCGCGAACAAAAGAAGCGAGAATGTATATCTTGAATGAAATTATGAATCCGGTCATTGCAGAACCAAGACCGGAAGTTGGTCAATATGCGCCTAAGATCAGACAGATGCAGGTAAACCCTGATAAGATCAGTGAGATCATCGGTAAGCAAGGAAAAACCATTAATATGATCATCGAAGAGACAGGTGTCAAGATTGACATCAGCGATGATGGAAGAGTTGATATCTTATCTTCTGATGCGGATATGATTGAAAAAGCAATGCAGATGATCAGAATGATCGTGGAACCATTAGAAGTGGGAAAAGTATACGAAGGTACGGTTGTTCGTATTATGAACTTTGGGGCATTTGTACAGTTATCCGCGAATAAAGATGGAATGATTCATATTTCGAAACTTGCAAAAGAAAGAGTTGCAAGGGTGGAAGATATTGTAAATATTGGGGATAAAGTAAAAGTAAAAGTAATTAAGATTGATGAAATGCATAGAATTAATCTGAAATTAGTTGAGAAACTTTCTTAATTTACGTTGCGATTGGATTATAGTCTGCACGAAATTA